>JAWWDW010000033.1:0-9800 GCA_033719735.1 Robiginitalea sp.
AGGAAGTTGGAGGCATCCTTATAAGAATCTGAAATAATTTCTATCAGCGGGTTGGCTTCCAGGGCTTCTTCCACCTTGGAAGGGATCCCTTCTATTTCCGAGAGGATTTCGCGGTACCGGGATTCCGAAAAAGTGCCTTTTTCCTTGGCCAGCTTCAGGGCCAGCAGGGTCAGTACGGTAATTTGTGTGGTAAAGGCCTTGGTCGAGGCCACCCCAATTTCAGGACCGGCGTGGGTATAGGCCCCCGCATGCGTCTCGCGGGCTATGGAAGAGCCCACCACGTTACATACCCCAAACACAAAGGCCCCCTTCTCTTTGGCGAGTTTGATGGCAGCCAGGGTATCGGCTGTTTCTCCGGATTGGGAAATGGCTATCAGCACGTCCTTGTCCGTGATGACCGGGTTCCGGTAACGGAACTCTGAGGCGTATTCAACCTCTACGGGAATGCGCGCGAGGTCTTCAAAGATGTATTCGGCTACCAGGCCGGCATGCCAGGAAGTTCCGCAGGCTGCAATGATGATCCGGTTCGCATTGAGGAACCGATCCAGGTTCTCGTCGATCCCGGACATCTTGATCAGGCCCTGATCGGCCAGCAGCCTTCCCCTGAAGGTATCTTTGATCGCCCGGGGTTGTTCGTAGATTTCCTTGAGCATGAAATGGTCATAGCCCCCCTTTTCGATTTCCTCCAGGTTTAATTGTAATTCCTGTATCATCGGATAGGCGATGGCATCGTCCTTGATCTTCCTCAGGCGGATTTCCTTTCCAAGCCTTACAACAGCCATCTCACCATCTTCCAGATAAACGGATTTGTTGGTGAATTCAATAAAGGGGGAGGCATCGGAAGCGATGAAAAACTCATCCTCCCCAACCCCAATTGCCAGTGGGCTTCCAAGGCGGGCGACCACGATTTCATTGGGTTTGGTACGGTCAAAAACCGCAATGGCATATGCGCCAACCACCTGGTTCAAAGCGATCTGTACGGCTTTCCCCAGCTTTACGTTCTCCTTGTTCTTGACCTCTTCTATGAGGTTCACCAGAACCTCCGTGTCGGTTTCCGAATGGAACACATAACCCCGGTTGATCAGCTCCTTGCGGATGGCGTCGTAATTTTCAATGATCCCATTGTGGATAATCACCAGGTCCCCGGAATTGGAATAGTGCGGGTGGGAATTTACATCGTTTGGCACCCCATGGGTTGCCCAACGGGTATGCCCTATCCCCACAGAACCCGAGAGGGAAATTTCACTTTGTGCCTTCCCGTTGAGATCCTGGACCTTTCCCTTGGTCTTGGCAAGGTTGATCTTAGTCCCGTCAAAAAGGGCGACACCTGCACTGTCATACCCGCGGTATTCCAGACGTTGCAATCCCTTCATTATAATGGGGTAGGCTTCCCGGTGTCCTATATAGCCAACAATTCCACACATGGTATTTGGGTTTGTTTTAGGGCTCTAAATTAGATTAAAGCCCAATTGAAGGATAAATTTATGGATGAATGGTGTATTTTACTACATAATCGGTTAGTTACGGATCTATTTCCGTGTAGTAAATCTCCAGCCGGAGCCGATTCGGGTCGGCCTCATCCACGTTGCTGCCATAGAGGACAGTACCCAGGGGGCTGATACCGCCACCGACCGGGAGTTCTTTTTCTGAATTATTGGGCAACAACACATCGGAGATCCCGTTCACCCGGATATCAGCAGTCATGGTGAGGCCCAGGGTCGCATTGGCAGAGTCCCTCAGGATGATGTTGTTGATGTGTTCCGTTATCCGGACGCTGTATTTGACCCCTTTGCCTCCGGAGCGCTCCAGCAAACCGCCGTAATTGAGGAACACCCCCAGTGGGGTATCCTCGATGTTGGTTTCGGTCCGGATGTTGTAGAGGGGTTCATTGGTCTCAGCATTGTACAGGTTCACCCGGGGGGGTTCTTCTGCCACCCCTGCCGCATCCAGGCGCTCCCGGTCTACATAGAAAACGAGGCTGGCTTCATTGATCACCCACTTATTCTGCCGTATTTCATTGATGGCTTCCCCGCCTCCCAAAAGGTCGAAGAGCTCAATCTCGGCGTAGGTGCCCGCAC
Source organism: Robiginitalea sp. (assembly GCA_033719735.1). Classification (GTDB taxonomy): domain Bacteria; phylum Bacteroidota; class Bacteroidia; order Flavobacteriales; family Flavobacteriaceae; genus Robiginitalea. The sequence continues at coordinate 2,079 of JAWWDW010000033.1, forward strand.
CTCCTTTAAGGTAGATGCGCGAGGCATTGTCTTCAGGCCTGTTCTCCCCTGTGGTAAAGGCATCGGAAATTTCCGCCGGATAGGCTTCGCTCTGGAGGGTGTTGACGGCATTTCCCTGTATCAACTGGCCTCCGCCCCCGGACAGCAGGCGTAGCACCTGGGTTGCCTCCACCTTGTTCACATCCTCCCCTTCAAAGGAGTCGTAGACATATTCCACGTTCAATCGGGCCTGGGTAAGGTCAAAGAGAATCATAAGATCGTCATCTTCAGGGGTCAGGGACAGGTGCAACCCCCTGAAATAATCCTTGAAATTTGCATCGCTGAGCAATTCGGGATCCCCCTCCTTGTCCAGGAAATTCGTTTGGAAAAATTCGGGGTCCAGGGCCACGCGGATTCCCGGTTGTATCCGTTCGACCACCAAAAGGGATTCGTCTTCCTCGGTCTCTGGATCATCTTCATCAAAGATCAGGATTTCCTCATCCGAAACCTCCAGGACCCCATCATAGAGTTCCTCCCCGTAAAATTCCGGCCCAAAGGTCTGGTTGGAATAGTAGGGTTCCGCCTGCTGAAACCCGGAGTCCGGATCGAGGTCCCTCAGAAAGTAGGTGGACCGGGTCACATTGAAATTGAATTGTCCGTCCCGGTTGCCGTAGATACTGTCTAATTCCCTGCGCTGGGGAAAAATATTCAGGGGGGTTACCTCGTCTTCCGCATCCCCGATACCGTCTCCGTCCGTATCCGGGTTGAGGGGGTCGGTACCCCTGGACTGCTCCTCCAGGTCTGTCAGGCCATCCCCGTCAGAATCGCTGTTCGGATCCTCAGGGTCGGCGTCGAGGGTGTCGATCACCCCGTCCAGGTCCTGGTCTGCATTTTGATTTTGAAAGTACGGCAGGTAGAGGATCACTTCCGTGACGGTCTCATTCTCGTCAGGGATATCGGGGTCTGTCTCTTCCCGTGACTGGGTGAAACGCCCGAAAAACTGGACCCCGGATGTATTGACCAGGGAAAGCTGGGTGGTGATCCCGCCCTCGGTCCGGCCATAAATCGGGTCGTTAAACACCCCGAGCTGATAGACGGGTACCTGGTTGGTGGGTACGGCCTCGATGTTCTTGTTGAACGCATAGACATCGTATACCGCCACGCCGTTGGCAAAAGGTTCGTCTCCTACCAGGCTGTCCCCAATAGTCACCAGTTCTTCCTCACAGGACCCGGCGAGTATCAGCAGACCGATACCCGTCGCCAGGGAAAACAAAAATCGCTTCATGAAATTCATTCCTCTTTAAGGACCTCAGCCTGATAAAAATTGGTGTAGGCCTCTTCAAATTCCTGGATGGATACAAAAGGCAGGACCGGTTTCTCAAGCCCGGCCACATATGCCTGCAACTCCTCAGGGATGTCCTCGGCGGCTAAAATAATGGCGTCCGAATAATCTACGGCTATCTTTAACAAATTATTGTAGGTGGGAGGGGAGAGCTTTTCAATGCGGTCCGCAGGGATCTGGTCAAAGGAAATCTTATCGCCCATTTCCTCACTAAGACTGCCTTCAAAATCCTGGCCGTAGATGGAAGTGACAATCTTACTGTCGGCAAAAAGCGGCTCGTCCGCATAGTACTCACGAAGGTAAAGTGGCAGCAGGGAGGCCATCCATCCGTGGACGTGGATGATGTCCGGGGACCAGTTGAGTTTTTTTACCGTCTCCACCACCCCTTTGGCAAAGAAAATAGCCCGCTCATCGTTATCTGGGAAGAGTTCGCCATTCTCATCCGTAAACGTGGCTTTTCGCTTAAAGTACTCTTCGTTATCTATGAAATAGACCTGGATCCGTTCTTTGGGAATAGACGCCACCTTGATGATCAGGGGCATGTCCATATCGTTGATGACCAGGTTCATCCCGGAGAGGCGGATGACCTCGTGCAGTTGGTGCCTCCGTTCGTTGATATTTCCGTATCTCGGCATGAAAATCCGGATCTGACCCCCTTTGCTGTTGACCATCCGGGGGGCCTCGTAAGACATTTTCGATACTGGGTTTTCAGGCAGGTAGGGAACCAATTCAGAAGATACGAACAATACCTTTTTACCATTCATAAGGAAGCGTTTTTGTCTGTAGCCTAAACGTAGCTGCAAAATTACAAAATTTATGCAGAATAGCCGTAATTATAGTAAGTTTGCTGCCCGTTAAGAAAGGGTATGAAGGTTCTGAGGACTAAAGAGGATGTGCTGCAGTTTCGCAGCGGGCTGGCCAGCAACGGGGATGAACTGGGGTTGGTCCCAACCATGGGTGCCCTGCATCAGGGGCATTTGGAGTTGGTGCGGCGCGCCTGCAGAGAAAACGACACCGTACTGGTCAGTGTTTTTGTCAATCCCACGCAGTTCAACAATGCAGAAGACCTGGAAAAATACCCCAGATCCCTGGAGGAAGACCTGAACAAACTCCAAACCCTCTCCTGCGACCTCCATGTTTTTGCCCCGGCAGTATCTGAGATGTACGGCACGGACATCAGCGCCCGGAAGTACGACTTCAACGGAATAGACGAAGTGATGGAAGGAGCATTCCGGCCGGGTCATTTTGACGGGGTGGGCACCATTGTGGAGGCCCTGCTGGACCTTGTCCTCCCGAAGCGCGCCTATTTCGGGGAAAAGGACTACCAGCAACTGCAAATCATCCGCCGGCTGACCAGGGGGCAAAAGATCCCTGTTGAAATTATCGCCTGTCCGATTGTGCGGGAACCGGACGGACTGGCCATGAGTTCCAGGAACCGGTTACTGCCAAAACGGCTTAGAAATGAGGCCGGCTTCATCTTTCAGACCCTCAAAGCGGCAAAAACACGCTTTGGCACGGAAAGTGCTGAAAGGGTAAAGGAATATGTACGGGCCGCTTTTGAAGCACACCCGGATTTTAAACTCGAATACATCGAAATAGCAGATTCGGAAACCCTTGAACCGGTAAGCCGAAAGAAGAAACATAAAAAGTACAGGGCTTTCATTGCCGCCTATCTCGGAGAGGTCCGGCTGATCGACAATATCGCCCTCAATTAAGTATCTTTGCCCCATGAAAATTGAAGTTGTCAAGTCCAAGATCCACCGGGTGAAAGTCACCGGTGCCGACTTGAATTACATCGGCAGTATCACCATCGACGAGGACCTGATGGACGCTGCGAATATCATCCGTGGAGAAAAGGTTCAGATCGTGAACAACAACAACGGGGAACGGCTCGAGACCTATGCCATCCCGGGGCCCAGGGGAAGCGGGGAACTCACCCTGAACGGCGCTGCCGCCAGAAAGGTGGCTGTGGGGGATGTCCTGATCCTGATTACCTATGCGTGGATGGAGGTTGAGGAGGCCCGAAATTTTAATCCGGCCCTAGTCTTTCCCAACGAGGAGACCAATCAGCTCAACTGATCTTGAAGGCGGCCACCAAAAAAACACTCAAGACCTTACTTCCCATAGCACTGGGTGTTTTTCTGATCGGCTATTCCTATTACATCACCTCCCCGGAGGACCGGGCGCAAATCTTCAAACACATCCGTGAAGCCGATCCGTTCTGGGTTCTGGTTTCCCTGAGCATCGGGGTCCTGAGTCATTTTTCAAGGGCTATCCGGTGGAACTACCTGCTCGAACCCCTCGGGTATAAACCAAAACTGCGGAACAATTTGATGATGATTTTGATGGCATATTTTGCCAATCTGGGCATTCCCCGCTCCGGGGAAGTCCTTCGGGCCACGGCCCTGGCAACTTATGAAGACGTGCCGTTCCAAAAAGGTTTCGGGACCATTGTTACCGAGCGTGTCATCGATGTGATCATGCTCCTGCTGATAATTCTGGTTGCCCTGCTTTCACAGACCGCCATCATTGCAGGGTATCTTTCGGAAAACGGGGTTGGCCTGGGGGGAACGATCCTGATGGCACTGGCTGGGGTAGCCGGCCTTTTCGCGATGATCGCGCTGCTCAGGAGGTCCTCCCACCCAGTGGCCCTGAAAGTGCGCGGGTTCCTGAACGGGATGCTCGACGGGGTCCTGAGTATTTTCCGGATGCGTCAGAAATGGGCCTTCCTGGGCCATACCCTGCTGATCTGGGCCTGCTACATCGGCATGTTCTGGGTCATCAAGTATACGGTTCCCGAGACCATTTCCCTGGACTTCGGGGAAATCCTGGTCGGTTTTGTGGCCGGGGCATTCGCCATGTCAACCACCAACGGGGGCATAGGCCTCTACCCTATAGCGGTTAGCAAATCCCTGGCCCTGTTCGGCATCAGTGCCATTTCAGGAGACTCTTTCGGATGGATCATGTGGATCGCCCAAACCCTGATGGTCGTATTGTTCGGTGCAATATCCTTCCTACTCCTCCCGTTATTGAACAGGGATAACTAGATCCCCGCCCAAAATCTTAATGCATGAAACGGTTTATCTACGCGGCGCTTTGCCTGTGGACCATCATACCCCTGCAGGGTCAGGTCAAGGAAGAAATCTTCGAATCTTTCAAATTGCAGGAACGCCGGAATGTGAAATACTATATCCCGGAGAACTACAACCCGGAGCAGAAATACCCCCTGGTTGTTGTTCTGGATGCCGAGTACCTTTTCGATCAGGTGGTGGCCACCTCCAAGTTTTACAGCCGCTTCCAGGGGACTCCCGAGACCCTGGTCGTGGGGATTGATCAAAGTGAAAACGACCTGAGGTGGGAGGATTGTGCCTTTGAGGAAGGCACGGGGCTGCCAGCCGACAAAGGGAAGAATTTTTTCGAATTCATCGGGCTGGAGATCGTCCCCTATATGGTAAGCGCCTATAACGTGGCCCCCTTTCAGATGTTTGTGGGGTACGACATTACCGCCAATTTCGGCAACTATTACCTGTTCAAGGAAAAATCCATCTTCAATGCCTTTATCAGCATCGCGCCCTTTCTGGCCCCTGAGATGGAATCCCGGGTACCCGCCCGGGTGGCAGACATGGACCAAACCCTTTTTTACCACCTGATCGTTCCAGGGGGACAAAGTGCGCAGTCCACCCAGCTGAACACGGCCCTGCAACAACAGGACCGGGAGGGTTTTCATTATTTTTTCGACCAGTATGAAGGGGCCAATGAGGTGTCTGTGGCCACCTATGGGATCGGAAAAGCCTGGGACCGTACCTTTGACATTTTCAAACCCATCAGCCCGGAGGAGTACCGGGAAAAGATCCTCGCTTCGGAGGAACCCGTCTTCGATTACCTCCAGGAAAAATACGAGACCATCGAGACCCTGTTCGGATTTTCCAAACCCGTGGAACTGAACGATATCATGGCCATCTATGCGGGATGCCGGAAAAAGGATGATTTCGAGTCCCTCAAACCACTCTCCGAGTTGTGTAAACGGGAATTTCCGGAAACCATGCTCGGGTTTTATTTCGAAGGGGAGTACTACGAGCAGTTGGGAGAACCCAAAAAAGCCCTTAGAACCTTTGAAAAGGCCTTTGGTATGAAGGAAATCGATTTCCTGACCAAGGACATGGCCCTGGAAAAGATGGATGCGCTGAAGGCAGATTTCGGATTCAATTAAGCCTTTCGGTTCCCCGGGCCCTCCCAAATGGACAGGGGCCGGTAATAACTCGCCGCCCTGCTTTGTGATTTCGGGCATCCCGCTCTATCTTTAGCCAAAAAGCCAGCCGGCCCATGGCTAAGAGCAAAACCACTTTTTTCTGCCAGCATTGCGGCGCCCAGTATGCCAAATGGGTGGGGCAATGCACTTCCTGCAAACAATGGAACACCATTGTGGAGGAGGTCATCGACAAAGGCGACCCCAAACCCCGCTGGGAATCGAACACAAAACCCAGGAAGCGCCCGCGCCCTTTGCGTATCAGCGAGATCGAATCAGACCAGGATTTACGCCTCCCAACCTCCGACGCGGAACTGGACCAGGTCCTCGGGGGGGGATTGGTGCCGGGGTCGCTTACGCTTATCGGGGGGGAGCCCGGTATCGGCAAAAGCACGCTCATGCTGCAAACCGCCCTGCGGGCACCAATGAAAACCCTGTATGTCTCCGGGGAGGAAAGCCAGGGCCAGATCAAAATGCGGGCACAGCGCATTGCCCCTGAGAGCGATTCCTGCTACATCCTTACGGAAACCCGTACCGGGAATATCTTTCAGGAAATCGAAAAGATGCGGCCGGATCTGCTGGTGGTGGATTCCATCCAGACCCTGCATTCAGACTATCTGGATGCCGCCGCAGGAAGTATCTCCCAAATCCGGGAATGCACAGCAGAGCTGATCCAGTTCGCCAAGGAATCGAATACCCCGGTGGTGCTTATCGGCCATATCACCAAAGACGGGAGCATTGCCGGGCCCAAAATCCTGGAACATATGGTCGATACCGTCCTGCAGTTCGAGGGGGACCGCAACCATGTTTTCCGGATCCTGCGCGCCCTTAAAAACAGGTTCGGGTCCACGGCCGAACTTGGGATTTACGAAATGCAGGCGGGAGGACTTGAGCGGGTGGCCAATCCCTCGAAAATACTGGTCTCCCAGAACAGGGAAGCCCTCAGTGGCACTGCCGTTGCGGCCACCCTGGAAGGGGTACGCCCCCTGCTTATCGAAATTCAGGCCCTGGTGAGCTCTGCCGTATATGGCACTCCCCAGCGTTCGGCCACAGGCTTTCCCCCCAGGCGCCTGAACATGCTTTTGGCGGTACTTGAAAAACGGGCCGGGTTTAAACTCGCCGCCAAGGATGTTTTCCTGAACATCACCGGGGGCATACAGGTGGATGACCCTGCCATTGACCTGGCCGTCCTGGCTGCCATCCTCTCCAGCAATGCCGACATCCCCATAGACCGGGAAATCTGCTTTGCCGCAGAAGTGGGCCTGGCTGGAGAAATCCGCCCCGTCCCGCGTATCGGACAACGCATAACAGAAGCAGAAAAACTTGGATTGGGGGTGATTTACATCTCCTCACACGCTTCGGTTCCCGACAAGGGATTCGGCATTGAAGTCCGCAGGGTTGCCAAGGTTGAGGACGTGGTGCGTTCGCTTTTTGGTTGACCCCTTTTAAGATCTGCTCATACTATGGTGCCGGGTCCGGCAGGGATGCATGAACCGCCTCGATCTCGCCCAGCACTTCAGGGCCGAGTTTCACATCAATACTACCGATGTTTTCCTTGAGTTGCTCCATCGTGGTGGCGCCGATGATATTGCTGGTGAGAAAGGGCCGGCTGTTGACAAAAGACAGGGACATCTGCGCCAGGGTCAGGCCATGCCGCTCTGCGATATCTGCATACGCCCGGGTAGCTTCCACGGCCCTCGGGCCGCTGTAGCGACTGTAATTCGGGAAGAGGGTCACCCTGGCGTTTTCGGGCTTTTTCCCGCCGAGGTACTTGCCACTCAGGGTTCCGAAACCCAAGGGAGAATAAGCCAATAGACCAATATCGGAACGGATGGAAACCTCCGCCAGGCCGACCTCGAAAAGGCGGTTGAGCAGGCTGTAGGGGTTCTGGATGGTAATCATTCGGGGCAACCCGGGGTCCTTTGTTGCTTCTGCAAGAAAGCGCATTACCCCCCAGGGAGTTTCGTTGGAAAGTCCCACATGCCTTATTTTGCCCTCCCGGACAAATCCGCCCAGGGTCTCCAGGACCTCGTGTATATTATCTTCCCAGGCATCCTGGGGATCTGGCTGAAACCCCCTTTTCCCAAAGAAATTCGTGTTGCGCTCGGGCCAGTGTAGCTGGTAGAGGTCGATGTAATCGGTTTGCAACCGTTTC
>JAWWDW010000034.1:0-9772 GCA_033719735.1 Robiginitalea sp.
ACCTGCATGTCCTCCCAGGCTCCCTGGTATCGGTACTGGTTCGGATTGTCGGGATTTGTCTCATACACATACAGGTCCTCCCCGTCCGTGCGGTATACGGTGAGGCCCCAGGCCCCATAGGGGTTATGCCCGATGGAGATTCCCGGGATTTCCGGTTCCCCCCCTCCGATGACATCCCATCCCGGGGCCACCAGGTGAGCCATATACCGTAGGGAGGGCACGGCCACCGTTCGGTGTGGGTCGTTCGCCATCAGGGCCTTTCCATTGGCCATACGCTCGGGTCGGACCACCCAGTTGTTGCTGCCCAGGGCCAGGCTGTCGATTTTTGGGGGAAGGGATTTAAGGAGGGCGGTCCCGACAGGTGTCCCCCTGTAGGCGTCTACAATGTCCTCCGGCTGAAAGGAAACGGGTTTCCGGTAGGCATTGTACAATCCCAGGATATCGGCAGACAAGGCCGTCAAATCGATCCCTTCCCCCAGGGTCAGGTCCGGCTCCTTTGGGTGGAACCACATCAGGGATTTGACCTGGTCTTCCCCTATCGCGGCCACAGCCCGGCCCGTGGAAAGTTCTTCGTTTATATTCCCCAGCAACCCCTGGTGCCTGGAGATGACCACTTCCGGCGTCCATTTCTCCGGGAGGATCCCCAGGGCCCTGAATTCCGGTGAAAGGCGATCCGGATCTTGTCGGGCTTCCTCGATATACGTATTGACCCCTGCGGTAAAGGCTCTGATGATTTCGGAACCGTTCTCGTGGTAGTAGTTGAATTCCTCCTCCAGGTCCCCCCTGTATTTAAAAAGCCGGGTGCCAATATCCCGCTTCAGCTCGTTTTCTCCGAGGATTTCAGCAACCGTACCCGTAGCCTGCCTTCGCCAGATCTCAAACTGGAATAGGCGGTCTTTGGCCGCCAGGTAGCCCTGGACAAAAAAGAGGTCCTGCTCATTTTGGGCATAGATGTGGTTGATGCCATAAGGGTCCCGAAACACCTCCACGGATTGTGTAATCCCGGTGAGGCTTTGCACATTCTCAGGAGATTTCCTGCAGGAAAGAAGTAGCAGGAAAAGGATAAAAGGAAGGATTCTTTTCATGCGTGTGGATTTCCTTAAAGATATGGAAAAGGATCCTGGGATACGATCCACTACCCGGGAATCTATACCGTATTTATCCTCCAATCCAGAAGCAAAAATTGTATTTTGGAACCAAACCGTCTCACCATGAAGTATCCGCTTTCCCATTTTCGTGCCATGCCGATGATCCTGCTCTTTTCTCTCACCACCAACGCAGGCGCACAGGAGAACCAGCTGCCCTATCGAGAAATCCCCGATCCTCCGGAGGCCTATTCCGCCGGAGGCGTGATTTCACGGCTTATCGATGGCCTTGGGTTTCGATTCTTTTGGGCCACGGAAGGCCTGAGAGAAGAAGACCTTGCGTTCCGGCCCGGTGAAGAAGCGAGATCGACCGGTGAAACTGTGGACCATATCTACGGGCTAAGCCGGGTCGTCCTCAATACAGCCCTTAAAAAACCCAATACATCACAAACCCCGGTGCCGATGACTTTCGATGAAAAACGGGCGGAGGTCCTGCATATGCTGAAGCAGGCTTCGGATATTTTCAGGCAGGCTGAGGACCTCAGTCAGTATTCGGTGGTGTTCGTCCGGGATGGAAACCGGGACGAATTCCCGTTCTGGAACCAGATCAACGGCCCAATCTCGGATGCGCTCTGGCATTGCGGACAGATCGTATCCCACAGAAGGTCTTCCGGAAACCCCTTTAATTCCAGGGTCAGCGTTTTTACCGGAAAGGTCCGGCAATAGGCCAACTAGAGTGCTTTTAAGGGTATCGGAATATGTACCTCCGCCTGGTTTCCCGTCCTGCAGTACCTGGGGTGTCAAAAACGAAATACCAGGCCCAGCAGCGGACCTTGGGTCGAAGCGTCGATTTCAAAATAATCAATACCCTCCTTGTCGTTGTCAAAATCGGTGGAGAGGTATCGGTACTGCAACATCAGGGAGAAGAGGTCCGAAAACTGATATCCGATTCCGGGTTGCAGGTTGAAAGCAAACTTGGAGCCCAGTCCAAAGCCACCCATGTCCGCCCTGAGCCCTGCTACAAATCGATTTGAAATATTGTAAAAGACCCTTCCTCCGATAGTGGGGTCGACCCAGTCCTGTTTTCGGGTGACCCTGCTGATCTGAATGTTCTGGAAGGCCAGCTCGATATTGTAGTTCCAAACCCGGATACCGCCATAGAGATCGATGACCCCCCAATCTTTCCTGAACCTGCGGCTGGCAAAGAGTTCAAAAATAGATTGCTTGAAGGTAATATCCTGCAGGATTTCCTGGGGCGTGTCAAATTCACTGCCGAGCTTCAGGTACGAGTAGTCCGCCATTACCCCCCAGTCCCCTTTGTAGGCCTCTCCGTGGAGCATAAAGGCGAACTGCAGGTTCTCAAGGATGTCGCCGAATTTCAAATCGAATTCTGAAGGTCCTGTGACCCCCAGGATGGCTTCCCCGCTCGTCCCGGCCATAAACATATAGGGGGCCAGTACAAACTCCCATTTTTCCTTTTGCGATGGTGCGGTTCCCTGGCTGTACGCATAGGGTCCGGATAGGGATAAGCTCAGCACCAGGAGCAGGTTGCATGTATACTTCATCGTTTTCATATACCCGTATTTTAGGTTGTGTCTGGAGGGTCAAAAATCCTTTCAGCCTGAATGGCAACAGAACTTTGAAGCGGGTCTCAAGGTAGAACAGGCAGGTATTTTCAACAATGATCCTTATCAGGGTCTAAACGAACTTCACCGGTCAGATTTTTAGCTCCTTTCCCTGAATGGCCAGTTCAATGGGGAAGTCATAGTCGGTTTTATGCATCAGTTTGTCATACATCTTTCGGATCTGCTTATCTGAATGCATGGGGTCATGGTGAAACAGGATCAGGCGCTTTGCTTTGGTTCTGTCGCAAAACTGGGCCGCCATGTTTATGGAACTGTGCCCCCATCCCGGTTTGCTTTTATATTCCTTTTTGGTGTACTGGGAATCGTGGATCAGCAAATCCGCCCCCTGGGCCAGATTAAAGCCGGAGACCCATGCATCCTCAGGATAGAGCCTGGACCTGCCGATAATGGGCTCGTGGTCGGGCAGGTAACAAACCGTATTGGAACCGTGTTGGATCCGATACCCCAGCGTCGGGCCGGGATGGCTGATAAATTCCGATGTGATGACAAATTCCCCGAGTTCCGTGGTCGTATTCCCGAGTTCATGGATATGGAGTTTGGATGGGATATCCCTGAGGGGAATGGGAAACAGGGGAGGTGATAAATATTGGTTCAACCGGTACTGGAGGGAATGCGTGCTGTCCCTCGGACCCCAGAGATGTATCTCTTTGTTCGGGTTGAATAGCGGCTTGCAGAAGGCGAGCCCCTGTATGTGGTCCATATGGAGGTGGGTCAGGAAAATATCGATCCGGTCCGATGGGAAGTCGGCATCAAAATCGATCCCCAGGATTCCGGTTCCCGCATCGAGGATGAGTTGCCCGGATTCGCTACTGATCGTAACGCATGGGGTATTGCCCCCGTAGGTCTTCCCGGATTCGGAGGATATGGGATAGGAGCCCCGTGTACCGTGCAGCTTTACCTTCATAACCTGTGTTCATCGTCCCAAAAAATGGCCATGGCCCCGGAAAACTTTTTTGACCTCCCTACGATGGGAATAGCGGTAACCGAGATCCTCGTTGAATTTCCATTCAGGCTATTGATCCAAAAGGTCCGGTGTGCGGGAATTTGGGTGCTCATGGTCTGCACCAAAGGAAGCCCTTCCGGAGGGATGGGCGTTCCGTCTTCTTCATGGGGATTAAAGGAAGTCCCCCAGTCACCCACAGGCATAGGTCCGGTTTCCTCAAACTTCTGTCCGAGGATCTCTTCAGCAGGTGGGTTGTAAAACAACAGATTCCCTTCCGGATCCACGATGAATACGGGTACCGTAAGGCAATCCGCCAACTGCCTACTCAGGATCAATTCAATTTCGTGAGCGGGCATCGCAGGAAATGGTTTGTTGATGTTCTCTTAAAGATATTAAATAATGCTTCAGATTACCCATTTTTAACGGAATAATTGGGGTTTTCCGTAAGGAAGTGCCATTCCTTCTGATAAAAAACCAACAAAAAACCGGGCCCTCAGGGCCCGGTTTAATTCAACAAACTAAATAAACAAATAAAGAAACAGAGCTCAACAGCTCCTTATTGATGATGTCTTCCAAAACGTGCTTGGGCAATGCCCCGGCCTGCATCATGGGTTGTTTATTCATGGGAATAAAAAGGATGCTTGGAATACTCCTGATCTGAAAGACCGCGGCCAATTCCTGTTCTACTTCCGTATCAACCTTATAGATGACGATATCCGGGTTCTCATCGCTTAATTGTTCGAGAATGGGCGCCACCATTTTGCACGGGCCGCACCAGTCTGCGTAAAAGTCAATGATGGCGGGTTTATCCCCGTTGTATTTCCATTCTTTCTCAGTGGTATAGTCAAAGATTTCATCCTTGAACTTCTGAGTAGTGAGTTTAACTGTAGGCATAAAATTTCAATTTAGTGGTGTAAAGGTACCAAGACGGATTCACCCCCGCTGTAACACAGGTTACTTAGTGACCTAAGTACCCATATTCCATTACGGGCGAAAATACTTCCCGGAGGCCTTTCCGGGGGTATTTCAAACTGCATCCCCCTATCAGTCTTCCCCTTTGATGTAGGGGGCACCCGCATTTTTAAACTTCTGTGCCAAGGCCGGAACCATCTGATCGGTAATCCGGTTGACCTCCGGGGTGAGCTCCGCCAACATGGCTTTGGCGATATCCAGACTCCTTCGGTGTAAGGCCGTCGGGCCATAGGTGGTCCTCAGCCCCCGGCTTGCCGTACTGAAGTGCGATTGGATGGAGGGCGGGTTGCGCTCCCCGATCTCATTGCGGGCCGGACTTCCTTCGGCTTTGATCTTCACCGTATGAAGTGCCTTTTCCAAATCGAACACCCCGGTTGCGAGGTTGGCAGGGGATGCCGGGGTTCGGTCCAGGGCCTTTTTGAACCCGTTCAGAGCCGTTTCCGCCTGCTCAAAACGGTCCTGCAAGACTTCAAGGTTTTGCTGAACTGCTGCCAGCTCCTCCCGGTAAGCACTATAACTGGCGTAATCCATGCCCCCCAGGACGCCTTTCCGGATCGGGACAACCTCAAAGGTTACGGCTTCCCCGATTGGGGTAACGTTGCCGTCTTTCTCCAGGGAGAGGGTGGCCGAATACGTCCCCGGCACGGCCATAGGCCCCGCATTGAACCAGCCGCCCCGTGAGGGCCCTTCCGGGTCGATGGCCCGGGTGCTGGCGTGGCGCAGGTCCCAGGCAAGGCGGTGGGTTCCTTTTTTGGCATTCTCATGCAGGTTGCGGATCACATTGCCCGCATTATCCCGGATGGTAAGCCAGACCCGGGCAGGCTGTTCACTGTTCTCTGCATCCAGGGCCTCGTATCCCGGGAAGGGGATATCCGCCCCTTTCTCATCAGCTTCCTTTTCCGCCTTTTTACGTGCCTCCTTCGCGGTGGTAAAATCCCCGGAAAGGTAGTAGGTGAAGACGGCACCGAACTCCGGGTTCTCTGCGATATAGTAATCCGCCCCGGTATTGCCCAGGTTGCTGCGGGGGATATACCATTTGGCCGTCCGGGGTGCAAAGAGGGCACCTTCCGCTTTCAGGGCCTCCGGGGTCATTTCACGGAGGGCACTGTAGTCATCCAGCACATAGAACCCGCGGCCAAAGGAAGCGGCGACCAGATCGTTTTCCCGTTTTTGGATCACCAAATCCCGGAAGCCCATGTTCGGGGTTCCCGGCAACTTTTGCCAGTTTACGCCCCCATCCAGGGAGGTGTAGACCCCGAATTCGGTGGCCAGGAAGAAGAGATTCGGGTCCACATGGTCCTGCACGATCCGCCACAGCAGGGTGCGCTGCGGCAGGTTGGCAGCCATGGAGGTCCAGGTCTTTCCGGCATCGGTGCTTTTAAACAGGTACGGGTTGAAATCGCCTTCCTTGTGGTTGTCAAGGACCACATAGACCGTATTCGCATCGTGCAGGTCCGCCTTGATGTCGTTGACAAAGCTGCGCTCCGGCAGCCCCAGGCGGGTTACGGGGATCCGGTCCCAGGAATCGCCCCCGTTTTGGCTGACCGCGATAAACCCATCGTCCGTTCCAGCGTACAGCAAGCCTTCCTGCACAGGGGATTCAGACAGGGAGGTGATGGTATTGTAGTTGGACATCGCCCCCACATCCCAGGCATTGTCCCAGGACTGCTTCCGGCCCATGATGGGGAGGGACAGGCGTTCCTCATTGCGGGTCAGGTCCCCGGAGATGGGGGTCCAGTCATCCCCCCGGCTTTCCGATTTCCATACCCGGTAGGAGGCAAAATAGAGGCGGGCCGGGTTGTGTGGGGACACCAGGATAGGCGCATCCCAGTTAAACCGCTCATGGGGGTCCCCCTTGAGGGCCTGTGGCTGTATAAACACCTGTTCCCCCGTGGTCAGGTCCACCCGGTGCAGGCCGCCCTGCTGGGTCTCGGCATAGATGATATCGTTGTACTGGGGGTCGGTGGCTGACTGGTGCCCGTCTGCAAACAGGGTCTTGTACCAGTGCTTGTTGCTGATCCCCTCCCGCTCATCGGTGGCCGAAGGCCCGCCGGCAGAGCCGTTGTCCTGGGTGCCCCCGAAGATGTGGTAAAAGGGTTCCGCATTGTTCACCGCCACCTTGTAAAACTGGGTCAGGGGAAGGTTTTTATGGTACTTCCAGGTTTCGGCCAGGTCAAAGCTCTCGTAGATCCCGGCATCGGTCCCAAGCATGAGGTAGTTTGGGTCATCTTTTTTGAAGACCAGGGCGTGGTTGTCCGAGTGCTTGTCTTCTTCCTTGAGCTGTACGAAGGTCTTCCCGCCATCTTCGGAAGTCAGCACCCGCACGTTCATCAAATAGAGCCGGTCGAATTTATGCGGGCTGGCATAGAGTTCCTGGTAGTAATGCGGCCCGGTGGCCCCGGAAACCGTATTGGACATCTTTTTCCAGGACGCCCCCCGGTCTGCCGAACGGAATACCCCCCCGGTAGTCCGGTCCAGTTCGATGGCCGCATACAACACATCGGGCTGCTGGGGGGAGATGGCCAGGCCGATCTTCCCCATGTTGGATTTGGGCAGGCCATTGGTCAGTTCCTCCCAGGTTTCGCCCCCGTCGGTGGATTTGTGGATGCCGGAGCCGGGCCCGCCCCCCATCAGGGCAGCCACCGTGCGGTGGCGGTCCCAGGTGGCGGCATACAAAACATCCGCGTTCCTGGGGTCCATGATCAGGTCGGTGGCGCCGGTCCATTCGGAATTGCCAAGGACCTGTTTCCAGGTAGCCCCGCCATCGGTGGTTTTGTATACCCCTCGCTCTCCGCCTTTGTTCCACAGCGGGCCCTGGGCGGCTACCCAGACCACGTCACTGTTATCGGGATGGACGAGGATCCGCGCGATGTGCTGGGTCTCCTTCAATCCGAGGTTTTCCCAGGTTTTGCCCCCGTCTTTGGAGCGGTACACCCCATCCCCGTAGGCCACATGGCGCCCCCCGACGTCTTCCCCTGAGCCTACCCAGATGGTCGATGGGTTTCGGGGGTCGATGGTAACGCACCCTGTGGAATAGGAATTCTGCTGGTCAAACAAGGGCGTCCAGGTGGTCCCGGCATTTTCGGTTTTCCATACCCCCCCGGAACCGACTGCCACATACCAGATGTTGTCATTTTCGGGGTGCATGGCGATATCGGCAATCCGGCCGGAGAGGAAGGCCGGGCCGATGTTTCGGAATTTAAAAGCCTGTAAGGGGAGTTGTTCTTTTTTCTCAGGGGCCTTGCTTTTTCGGCGTTGTGCACTTAAAGGTGCCACAGCAAAAGCGAGCAAAAGGGCCAATGCCAGGAGGGAAATACGTTTCATAGTGTTCTTGTGATTATAACCCTATAAATGTAGGAAATAAATGCCCGAATTCCCCATTTTCAAGGCTGAAACAGCCCTTGCATACATCACTCCCGACAGGGCGACGCCAGAAATCCGGGGGAACTGCGGTTGCAATGTCTTCAAAGGGGACACAACTACATGACCCCCCGGGAATCCCCCCGTTTGAGGGTTTGATCCTGAGAGGTCAGTAATAAAAGGTTTTAAAAGGGGGTTCGTTATGCCTACCCCACCAATGGCCGGTCCGTCGCGAATGGCTGGTTGTAATACCGCCTTCCGGTGGCTTTGTACATGGCGTTGGCCAAAGCACCTGATGCGGGTGGCAGTCCCGGTTCCCCCAAACCTGTGGGGGCAATGTCGCTTTCCAGGAAGAACACTTCAATGGCTTCCGGGCTCTGGTTGTGTCGGATCAGCTGATAGGTATTGAAATTGTTGTGGACCGAAGCCCCGTTTTCGAACTGCAGCTCGCTGTACATGGCATGTCCGATCCCGTCGACGACCCCGCCCTGTATCATGTTGATGGCGCCCTCTTTGTTGATCACGATGCCGCAATCCACGGCGCACCATACCTTTTTGACTTTGGGCGGGCCGCCTTCCATCACCACATCCATGACCTCTGCCACATAGCTGTTGTGGCAGAAATAGGCTGCGACCCCCCGGTGGACCCCGGGCATCTCCGTGCCCCAGTTGGATTTTTCCTTCACCAGTTTGAGCACCCCGGCATAGCGGTCCGCATCATAATCGTATTCTTCACCGACCGGGTCTGTTTTGGCCCGTTCAAAGAGTTCCAGGCGGAATTCGATCGGATCCTTTCCGGCCGCTTCGGCCACCTCATCGAGGAAAGCCTGTTCTGCTCCGGCGGTAAAGTGGGACCTGGGTGCCCTCCAGGCCCCCGTGGAAATATTGGAGGGAACCGCGATTGTATGGGCCTCATAGTTTTCAACGGCCCCGGCCGGGAAACGATTCGGAAAAACCGGCCCTTCCGCAATACCCGAGCCGCGTACCGTAAATCCAATCAGTTCATTGTCCTCATTCAAGGCGGCCCTGTACGTGGAGCGGTAGGCGGGTCTGTAAATACCGTTGGACATGTCGTCCTCACGGGTGTAAATGAGTTTGATCGGCAGGCCGGACTGTTTGGAAATGGCCGCTGCCTCCAGGCCGAAATTGGTATAGAGCCTCCTGCCGAAGCCCCCTCCCATCCTTGTCATGCCCACAGAGATGTTCTCTGGCGGTATGCCCAGGAGTTTGGAAGCAGCATCCCGCATGGAGGCAGGGGTCTGGGTGGGCCCGAAAAGTTCTGCCTTGTCCCCGGTTACGTGCGCAAAGAAATTCATGGGCTCCATGGTGTTATGGGCCTGGAACGGCGCCGTATACGTCCGTTCTATTACTTTGGCGGCGTTGGCAAAGGCAGCTTCAGGATCCCCGTCACGCCTGCTTTCCTGGGACTCGCCAGTCAAAACCGCTTCTTCCAGCCTTTTGGCATGCATCCTGGAATCCTCCGGCTCACTCTGGGTTTCCCAAGTAGCCCTCACGGCTTTTTTCGCCTGCATGAGCTCCCAGGTGGTATCCCCCACCAGGGCGATCATTTTCGGAAAGGCATTGGCACTGCTCCAGTCACCCCCCTCAAAGGAAGTATCGATCATAAAGGCGTCACGGACCCCTTTCATGGCCAGGATTTCGTCCTTGTTGAAATCCACGGGGGCCATCCCGAAAGAAGGCGGCTGCACGATCATGGCCAGCTTCATGCCCTCCCGTTCGTAATCCACCCCGAAAAGGGGCTTCCC
>JAWWDW010000035.1:0-9739 GCA_033719735.1 Robiginitalea sp.
TCCTCCCGGTTGATGACGAGTTTGCCGACCTTGAGGATCTCGTCGGTAGTTTCCTCTCCCTTACGCAGGCGGCGCAAAAGCGACTTCACCTTGCTTACGAGCACCTTGGGTTTGATGGGCTTGGTAATATAGTCGTCGGCCCCGGCCTCAAAACCAGCCACCTGTGAATAGTCCTCGTTGCGGGCGGTCAGAAATGCAATAATGGAGTTTTCCAGTCCTTTGGTTTTCCGAATAATTTCACAGGCCTCTATCCCGTCCATTTCCGGCATCATTACATCGAGGATGATCAGGTGGGGTTGTTTCTTTTTGGCCTTCTCAACGGCTTCCAAGCCATTCTTGGCCGTGAAGACCTTATAGCCCTGAGAGGATAGGTTGTAACTCAGGATTTCCAGGATGTCTGGCTCATCGTCTACCAGCAAGATCTTGATGTCCTGTTTTTTCATAAAGCGTTGTATCGGTTGATTTTCCCAAAAATAACCAATCTCCTTTGAAGGCCCCTTCACTTAACGTCAATTTAATACGGCTAACCTTATGGTAACATTTGACGCAATCCCCTGACAACGTAGGAATTCTCTTCCTGCATTTCATCGAATTTTCCCGAAATTTTAGGGAAGCCTCAAACTTCACGGGATTCAAAAATGCTATATTTGTGTCATCCCTTTGGGTACTGTTTGAATATGAAGCACTTCTACCTCCTGTTTTTCTTCCTTACCTTGACTTTCGGCTTCGGGCAACAGACCCCGGAAAAAGGGGATATTGAAGGATTCAAGCTGTATCCGAACCCGGTTACAGAAGGAAGGGTTTACATCGTTACCGCCAGCAACAGCCCAAAGAAAATCCGAATTTTTGACGTACTCGGCACCCCGGTCCTCGAGACTACCATAACCGGAAAAGAACTCAATATTTCCCGATTGAACGCGGGCATTTACCTCATACAAGTCTACGAAAAGGACAAGGTGGCCACGCGAAAACTGATCGTCAAATAAGGTACTTTATGGAAGCCTCCTGTCGATAAAATACAGATATTATCGACGAAAGGCAAAGTCGCTTTTCTTCACCTACAATTTTAACAATTACACAACAATTAGTTCCCGGGGAAATCCCCCGATGGTATATTTAAGGAATTGATCCCAAATCAATTGCCATCGATGAAGCAACTTTTCCTACTGATTTGCTTTATAGGCTCATTTGCTGTTTACGCCCAGGAACAGCCTTCCCCTGACAGGAAGGACCGGGTGGAATTCAAATTGAACCCGAACCCCGTCTACGATGGGGTGGTCTATATTGAATCGAACCTGAAGGGGCCCAAAACCGTGCGCATTTACGACCTGTTCGGAAAAACCGTACTCGAGCGCCGGATCGATGCCGAGAAACTTCACCTGGGCTCCCTCGTCCCGGGGGTTTATATGGTACAATTAAGGCAAAAAGGGCATCTGGCCACCAAAAAACTGGTAATCCGCTAAGAACGCTTTCCGGTACCTCCACGTGGGAAGCGTAAAGACATAGGCTGCATTTTCGCTATTTTTGCACCAGGCCAGCACTATGGAAAATCGGCGGATTTTCGGGATACAAACCCCGGGGGAATTTAAAACCTGTGCCCTGGAAACCTTCCGGGAGCAATACCTCCAGGTGCCCGTATACCGGGAGTTTTGTGACCTGTTGGGAAAAAGCCCGGTTAATGTCCGGGACCTTGACCACCTTCCATTCCTTCCCATTGAATTCTTCAAGACCCGCCAGGTGTTACGAAACGGGAAAAAGGCGGAGGCGATCTTCAGGAGCAGCGGAACGACAGGCAGTGTGCTCAGCCAGCATTATGTGGCAGACCTGAACCGGTACCGGGAGAGTTTCCTGGGTGGCTTCGAACGCTTTTACGGATCACCATCCGGTTACTGCATCCTCGCCTTGCTGCCCTCCTACCAGGAGCGGCCGGATTCTTCCCTGATCCATATGGTAACCGAACTGATCGACCGAAGCGGGCATCCCGAAAGCGGCTTCATGGAAACCAACCCGGAATCCCTCTACCCCATCCTGGATCGGCTCGAGAAATCGGAACAGCCGGTATTGCTGCTGGGCGTATCCTTTGCGCTCCTGGACCTTGCAACCAGGCACCCGCGGCCCCTGAAAAACACCACCGTCATGGAAACAGGGGGAATGAAAGGCCGCAGGAAGGAAATGGTACGGGAGGAACTTCACAAGATCCTGTGTGCCGGATTCGGCCTGGAGCACATCCATTCCGAGTACGGGATGACCGAGTTACTCTCCCAGGCCTATTCAAAGGGGGATGGGCGCTTCAAATGCCCGCCCTGGATGCAGGTTCGAACCCGGGATCCCGAAGACCCGCTCTCCTATGTAGGATTAGGGCGCACCGGGGGCATCAATGTGATCGACCTGGCCAACCAGGACTCCTGTTGCTTTCTCGCCACCCAGGACCTCGGGCGATTATATGCCGATGGGAGCTTCGAGGTTTTGGGCCGGTTTGACCATTCGGACATTCGCGGCTGCAACCTGATGGCCCTCTAGGGAATTCGGGTAGCGTTATTCCACCACCAGTACGAAGTAATTCTTCTTGCCCCGCTGCAAGAGCACAAAACGGTCCCGGATCAGGTCCGCTTCCGTGATGGTATGGGATTCATCCACCCTGGTTTTGTTCACGGAAATTGAGCGTTGCTTCAGTTCCCGCCTGGCTTCCCCGTTTGAGTTTAAAAACCCGGTTTTGGCAGAAAGGGCCGCGATCATGTCCAGCCCGCCATCCAGATCTTCCCTGGAGATCCGCGCCTGGGGTACCCCTTCAAATATTTCGAGGAATAAGTCCTCGCTCAGGGCTTTGAGGGATTCGGAGGTGGAGTTGCCAAAGAGGATCTCACTGGCTTTTTCAGCGCTTTCCAGGTCCTGGGCCGAATGCACCATGGTGGTCAGCTGTTCGGCCAGGCGACGCTGCAGCTGCCTTTTGTGAGGGGCCTCCCTGTGAGCGGAAACGAGGGCTTCGATTTCCTCCCTGGAGAGGAAGGTGAATATCTTGATATACTTTTCGGCATCGGTGTCCGAAGTGTTCAGCCAGTACTGGTAGAACTTATAGGGGGAAGTCTTATGGGCATCCAACCAAACGTTACCGCTCTCGGTCTTGCCGAATTTGGTCCCGTCCGCCTTGGTGATCAGCGGGCAGGTAAGGGCATATCCCTTTCCCCCGTCGATACGGCGGATCAGCTCCGTTCCTGTGGTGATATTCCCCCATTGGTCACTACCGCCCATTTGCAGGGTACAGCCATACTTTCGGTACAGGTACAGGAAATCATAGCCCTGCACGAGCTGGTAGGTGAACTCCGTAAAGGACATTCCTTCCTTGGATTCCTCTGACAGCCGTTTTCGGACCGAATCCTTGGCCATCATGTAATTGACCGTGATATGTTTCCCCACGTCCCGGATAAATTCCAGAAAGGTGATGTCCTTCATCCAGTCGTAGTTGTTCACCAAAAGGGCCGCGTTGTCACCTTCCCGGTCAAAATCGAGAAAGCGCGAGAGCTGCTCCTTAATGGCTTCCTGGTTAAACCGAAGGGTGGTCTCATCCAAAAGGTTCCGCTCGGCGGATTTTCCCGAGGGGTCTCCGATCATCCCGGTCGCACCCCCGATCAGGGCTATGGGCCGATGGCCGGCAAGCTGCAGGTGCCTTAACATCATCACGCCGACCAGATGTCCGATATGCAGGGAGTCGGCTGTAGGGTCAATCCCGACATAGGCAGACTGCATCCCACTGTTGAGATGTTCTTCCGTCCCCGGCATGATGTCGTGCATCATCCCCCTCCACTTCAGTTCCTCGACAAAATTTGAAACCATGTCTTCCAGAAATTTGGAGCAAATATAGTCAAAACACCCCTCCTGAAAAGACGCCCCGGGCCCGGATTAACCCAGAATCGCTTATTTTTGGCCCATGGTATTCGTAACGGGTGGAAGTGGCCTGGTAGGCAGTCATTTGATGCTGGATTTGCTGCGTTCCGGTCAGCAGGTAAGGGCCCTGTGCCGCCCCGGCAGCAACCTGGGGCGGGTACGGGATTTGTTCCGTTGGTACGGGTCTCAGGCAGCCGCCCTGTATGAAAGGATTGAATGGGTAACCGGAGACCTCACGGACATCCCCTCCCTGGATATCGCCATGGACGGGGCAACCGCGGTCTACCACTGCGGGGCACTCATTTCGTTTGATCCGGCAGACCGCAACCGCCTGCTGAAGGTAAATCAGGAAGGGACCCGCAACATCGTCAACATCTGTCTGCACAAGAAGATTTCCCGCCTATACTACACCAGCTCCATTGCCACCATCGGTGGGACCAGCGGGACCGTATCCGAAAACGACCTTTGGGACCCGGTGCACACCAATGTCTATGCCACCAGCAAATACCTCGCAGAAATGGAAGTGTGGCGGGGTGGGCAAGAAGGCCTGCAGACGGTCATCGTAAATCCGGGGGTCATTTTGGGGCCCGGGTTCTGGTCGGAAGGAAGCGGCAAACTCTTTTCCCGGGTTGCTGCCGGCCTTAAATGGGCGCCTCCGGGGGGTACGGGCTTCGTGGGGGTCTGGGATGTCATTAAATCCTTGAATGACCTGGGGGACCGTCAATGCCTGAATGAACGGTTTGTCCTGGTCACGGAGAACCTGGAATACGCCCTTATACTGGAAAAAATTGCCCGGCTCCTGGAGGTGCCCCCGCCAAAAGCTGTCCTTACCGGCTGGCAACTGGAGGCGCTCTGGCGCCTGGATTGGGTGCGCTCCCACCTCGGGGGTGGCAAACGGCGTCTGAGCAGGGCTTTGGCCCGTTCCCTGCAAATGCCGGTTGCCTACAGCAGTGAAAAAATTACGGAGCGGATCGGGTTCCGCTTTCGCCCCCTGGAGGAGGTCCTGCGGGATTGTGCAGATAATTTCAGGGATGCGGACTGAACTTTTTACTCGTAATCATCTTCCCGGGCCAGGCTGTCAGAAGCCTTCGATTGCCCCTGCTGGATCACCTCTGAGATGCTATCCCGTTTCTTTGTAAGCCGTTCCTCGACGGCCTCATAGATCTTCTGATACTCCGCCGGTACCGAAGCGTAATACAAATCGCTTTGAACAAACTGAAGGCTGTCAATTCCATACTTTTCATACAAAAACTCCATCACTTTCAGATCGTTTTCAGTCAGCACCTGGGGGTAGCTATTGTCAATGGCATCCAGGAGGGCCATGTCGTAGAGGATCTCCGACATTGTTTCCCTGGGGATCAACGCTTCAGGTTCCTCCATCAGTTTATTACCGCAGGAAAGGGCCAAGAGGCAAAAAAACAAAGTCAGCCAGCGTCTCATCATCGGTCAAAAGTCAGTCTGCGGGCATGCCGTTCATCCGAAAGCAGGCCTAGTTCGAAAGCCGGGTGGCCATTCACAAAGGTATAGAGGACACGGGCATGGAACTCCTGCCCTTCAAAGGGGGACCATCCACATTTATAGCGGATGTTCTCCTTTTGGACGGTCCAGGGCTGATCTGGTGCAACTGCGGTGAGATCCGCGTAATACCCTTCCCTGAGGTACCCCCTTTTATCAATATCGAAAAGGATGGCCGGGTTGTGGCACATTTTCTGAACGATCATTTCTATGGGGAGCACCCCATCCCTGACTTTTTCCATAAGGGCCGGCAGGACGTGCTGTACCAGGGGGCCACCGGAGGGGCAGCGGGTGTACGGGCCTTGTTTCTCCTCCAGGGTATGGGGGGCGTGGTCCGTGGCAAGGATGTCGATACGGCCGTCCAAAACGGCTTCCCAGAGTTGGGCCCGGTCCGCAGCAGTTTTGACGGCAGGGTTCCACTTGATAAGGGGGCCTTTGGTTTTGTAATCCGCATCCGAAAACCACAGGTGATGGATACAGGCCTCAGCTGTTATTTTCTTCTCTGAAAGGGGAATGTCGTTGCGCAGCAGTTCTGTTTCCTTTCCGGTGGAAAGGTGAAAGACGTGGAGGCGTGCACCCGTTTGCTTCGCCAGGGCAATGGCATTCGAAGAGGAGAGGTAGCACGCCTCCTCACTGCGGATCGCGGGGTGGTATTCCACCGGGATATCGTCCCCGTACCGTTCCCGGTATTCTTCGAGGTTCCTGCGGATGGTGGATTCATCTTCACAATGGGCGGATATCACCATCTCCGTGCTCCGGAAGATCCGCTCCAGGACTGCTTCGTCATCCACGAGCATATTGCCGGTAGAGGATCCCAAAAAGAGCTTTATCCCGGAACAGGCGTTCTTGTCAAGCCTCTTGATCTCCTCGAGGTTGTCATTGGTGCCACCCAGGAGGAAGGAATAGTTGGCATAGGCCGATTGGGCAGCCATCCCATGTTTTTCTTCCAGCTTCTCGAGGGTGGTCGTCTGAGGGATCGTATTGGGTTGCTCCATAAAGCTGGTGATTCCGCCAGCCACGGCAGCCCGGCTTTCGGATGCGATATCCCCCTTATGGGTAAGGCCCGGCTGGCGGAAATGCACCTGATCGTCAATCAAACCGGGAAGGAGGTAATTTCCCTCCAGGTCGATGACCCTGGCATTTTGATCCGACAGGTCCGACCCGATCTGCCCGATGCGGTCCCCTTCAATCAGCAAATCGCCTTCCGTAACCCTGCCCTCATTGACAAGGCGGGCATTTTTAAGCAGTATTTTCTTCATCCTAAAAACCGTTTTTTCTGAAAAGGCTCCGGAACTTCATACTGATCACTCCAAAAACAGCCTCCCAGATTATTGACTTACTCATCTTGGATTCTCCCTTTTCGCGGTCCGTAAAGATAATGGAGACCTCCTGTAATCTGAATTTTTTCAGGTAGGCCCGGAACTTCATCTCGATCTGGAAGGCGTAGCCGACAAAGCGGACCTGGTCCAGGTCGATCGCTTCCAGGACCCTTCTGTGATAGCAAACGAACCCGGCAGTCGGATCGTGGATTCTCATCCCGGTGATGAGCTTCACATATATAGAAGCCCCATACGAAAGCAGGATTCGCTTCAGGGGCCAGTTTACCACATTTACACCCTTTTTATACCGGGACCCGATTGCGACATCGGCCCCGTCCAGGCATGCCCTGTGAAGGCGTGGAAGGTCCGTGGGCCTGTGCGAAAAATCAGCATCCATCTCAAAGATGTATTCATAGGGACGCTCAAGGGCCCATTTAAATCCGTGAATGTAGGCCGTACCCAGGCCCGTTTTACCTTTACGGACCTCCAGGTGCAGGGAGTCGGGGAATTCCTGCTGCAGTTCCCGTACCTTACTGGCGGTCCCATCCGGCGAACCGTCATCCACAATGAGCACATGGTAATTCCTGGGCAAATCGAAAACCGCCCGGACAATCGCCTCAATATTCTCAATCTCATTGTAGGTGGGAATAATCACAAGGCCTTCCGCCATAATTGTCCTCCTTTGCGGCAAAAATACCATTTTTGAGCGGGCCTGATCCGGGATTCACAATTTTTAGTATTCCGGCGACGGGGCAATCCACCCCCATATTTTGTACCTTTGGCCCGAACGCCAATGTCTATGAGAATTTCCCTTCCCAGGCCATTGACCTTATTGTTGGGAGGCTTGCTCCTGATCAATCTGCTACAAGCCTTTTCCACGGAATTAATTTTCGACGAAGCTTATTACTGGTACTACGCACAAAATCCCGACTGGGGGTATTTTGACCATCCCCCCATGGTCGCATGGATGATCGGGCTGGGGACCTGGTTGTTCGACAACGAACTTGGGGTACGCCTGATCAGTTGCATCCTGGGGATCGGGACCTTCCTGTTGCTCTGGTCCCTCACGGAGCACCCCAACAAGAATACCTACGTTCGGGAATTCTTTGTCTGGGTGCTTTCCATAACCCTGCTGCAGGCATATGGTTTTTTGAGCCTGCCGGATACCCCCCTGTTGTTTTTCACAGCCCTCTTCCTGTGGTGCTACAAACGGTTTTTATCAGATCCGGGACCAGGCATTGCCCTGCTGCTGGGTATCTCTATGGCGGCTCTGATGTACAGTAAATACCACGCTGCCCTCGTAATCCTTTTCGTGCTCTTCTCCAATTTGAGCCTTCTTAAAAACCGGTATGCATGGCTGGCCCTGGTGGTTTCACTGCTTTGTTACCTGCCCCATCTGAACTGGCTTTACCAGTACGATTTCATTTCCGTGAAGTTCCATCTTTTCGAACGGCCGAACCAGCCGTATGGCTTTGCCAAATTCACCCTGGGGTTCTTCCTGAACATGGTGGCCCTTTTCGGATTGACCTTCCCCTGGGTCTACCGAACCGTTTTTAAGTACCGCCCCCGCGACCTTTTTGAAAAAGCCTTGAAATACCTGGCCCTGGGCGTTTTGTTGTTCTTTTTCCTCTCCAGTTTCCAGAGGCGTGTCCAAACCCAGTGGCTCATTGTCATTTGCATCCCGGTCGCCATCATGGTGGCCCGGGCCCTGATGGATGACCCGGGCCTGAGAAAATGGATCTGGCGCATGGGCCTGGTCAATATCCTCCTGCTGTTCTGGCTGCGGATAGGACTGGTCTATGAACCCCTTTTCCCGGGGACTTTTGAAAGTCACGGGAACAAAGTGTGGGTGGCAAACCTCCAAAAAACAGCGGAGGGTAACCCGGTCATTTTTGAGAATTCGTATCGCCTGGCCTCGATGTACCGGTATTATTCAAGAGAACCTTCGATTGCGCTGAACAATGCCTACTACCGGAAAAACCAGTTTTCAATAGATGGGTCAGAGGCTATTGTACAGGGAAAAAAGGTCTTTTACATCACCAAAGGCCGCAATAAGGGGGATCATTTTTATGTGGATGGGAAGGGAATCCGCCGGTATGGGTACTTTATTGAAAATTTCGAATCCTTCCGAAAGCTGGAAGCAGGCATGCCCCGGGATATTCCCCTGAAACCAAAAGGCAGGTATGAAATGTGGGTCTACAACCCCTATCCGGAGGAGGTCCCCCTTTCAAAATTGCGGTTCGGGGTGGCCTACCTGGACGCCTATAAGCGACTGGGGGAAATCCGGGCTTTGGATACGCAGGACCCGGTCCAGGGGGTACTCTCCTCCAGGGATACGCTGCGATTTGAGTTTAGCATGCCTTCCCCGACGGACACCACCCTGGTATACGCCCGGGCTGTTATTTCAGAAAACGAGCTTATTTGGGGCTTAAATGGCTCAGCCCAACCCATAGCCCCTTAAGAATGGAAGCCCTGGAACGAACCTTTGCGTCAAATGACTGGATTACAGCGGTATTCCTGTTTAGCCTGCTGTGCCTTGTTTTTGCCAGGGCCTTCTTCTACAGCCGCTTCCAGAATTTTATCATCCTGCCATTCAACAACAAATACATCTTTCTCTACAATAAAAAGGGGCGCCTGCTGCACGGCTTCCACCTGGCCCTGACACTGTTCATGTTCCTGAACCTCTGTTTGTACCTCACCCTGGTGGCCGGGACCTTGCTCCCCCCCGAAACCGAACCCAGCGGGGCTTTTCTACTGGTAACCGGGTTGGGCCTCCTCGTTTTTTTTGCAGGCAAACTCCTGCTTCAGTTCGCAGGAGGGTCTATTCTGGAATTCAGGGGACTATTGGCTTCCATCCTCTTCAAGAAAATGACTTATGTGAATGACAGCGCCTTGCTGATGTTTGGGGCGAACCTGCTTTTGGGGTATGTTCTAAGGGACTCAGAGATTGTCGTTTTCACGAGTTTGATCCTGATTTTCGCCATAAATCTGATCGGTTGGATCGGGATCCTGAAAATTCATCA
>JAWWDW010000036.1:0-9675 GCA_033719735.1 Robiginitalea sp.
ATCGTTCACCTGAAATCCGTGGAACAAAAAAGGGGGAGACGCCTGGTGGCTACCTTTGTGGACGATACCGGGGAGATGGAACTGGTCTGGTTCCGGGGGCAAAAATGGATCCGGGAGCGTTTGAAGCTCAATGAGCCCTATGTGGTCTTCGGGCGGGCAAACTGGTTCAATGGCAAATTTTCCATGCCCCATCCGGAGATGGAACTGCTCAGCCGGTTTCAGGAACAAAAACGCATCCACATGCAACCGGTCTATCCTTCCACGGAAAAACTCGCCCAAAAAGGGATCACCAACCGGTTGATGTCCCAATGGGTGTACAAACTATTGGAAGAAACCGGCACGCATATCCGGGAGGCCCTGCCGGCAGCCCTCCTGGAAGAATTGCACCTCCCCGGTAAACGGGAAGCCCTCCAGCAGGTCCACTTTCCGGATTCCCAGAATGTCCTTGCCCGGGCGCAGTTCCGGTTGAAGTTTGAGGAACTCTTCTATATCCAGCTGGCCCTGCTTACCAAAAAACTCCAGCGCAAAAACCGTATCAAAGGTCATGTGTTTGGTATGGTCGGAACGGAATTCACCCGGTTCTACGAGGAATTCCTGCCATTTGACCTTACCGCGGCACAGAAACGGGTGCTGAAGGAAATCCGGGCAGACCTGGGCAGCCACGCCCAGATGAACCGCCTGCTGCAGGGGGATGTGGGTTCGGGCAAGACCATCGTTGCGGTGATGGCCATGTTACTGGCCATTGACAACGGGTACCAGGCATGCCTGGTGGCGCCCACCGAGATCCTGGCGCAGCAGCACTACCAGTCCGTACGGGAAGTGCTCGACCCTATGGGAATTGAAGTAGGCCTTCTCACCGGGTCCGTCAAAGCCCGGGACCGAAAACCCATACATGAAGGTCTGGAGGAGGGAACCCTGCCGATCCTGGTGGGTACCCATGCGGTCCTGGAGGAGAAGGTCCGGTTTTCAAACCTGGGCCTGGCCATCATAGACGAACAACACCGCTTCGGGGTCGCCCAGCGGGCCAAGATGTGGAAGAAAAATCAGATCCCGCCCCATATCCTGGTAATGACGGCCACCCCTATCCCGCGTACCCTGGCCATGAGCCTCTACGGAGACCTTGACATCAGCGTTATCGACGAGCTACCCCCGGGCAGGAAGCCTGTGCGTACGGTCCACCGCCGGGATTCTGACCGGCTCCGGGTCTTTGGGTTCTTACGGGAACAAATCGCCCTTGGACGTCAGGTGTATATCGTCTATCCCCTGATTCAGGAATCGGAAGCCCTGGATTACAAGGACCTGATGGACGGCTACGAAAGCATCACCAGGGAATTTCCGCCTCCACAATACCAGGTTTCCATCGTCCACGGGAAAATGAAACCGGAAGACAAAGAGTTTGAAATGAAGCGCTTTGCAGCTGGAACGACCCAGATCATGGTGGCCACCACGGTCATCGAGGTCGGGGTAAATGTCCCGAATGCTTCGGTAATGGTCATTGAAAGTGCCGAGCGGTTTGGCCTTTCCCAGCTCCATCAGCTCAGGGGGCGTGTGGGGCGCGGGGCGGAACAGAGTTTCTGCATCCTGATGAGCAGCTCCAAACTCTCTGAAGATGGAAAAACGCGATTGCAGACCATGGTCCGGACCAACGACGGTTTTGAAATAGCGGAAACCGACCTCAAATTAAGGGGGCCGGGAAACCTGATGGGCACCCAGCAAAGCGGCCTCTTGTCCCTTAAGATCGCCGATGTGGTCCGGGACCGGGACATCCTGAAAACTGCCCGGCACCATGCCCGCCAGATACTGGAAAAGGACCCGGGACTCTCCCTTGAGCAGCACCGGATGATCCGGGATAAAATAGGCCGGATGGACATCTTCAGAAATATCTGGGATTATATCAGTTAAGGGGGAATTACCTTCCTGTTAGCAGAATTGTATTAGGGCCCAGGCCCTGTATGCAGGGCTTTTCAGGTACTTGTTTATTGGGGATATCCTTCCGGAAGACCTAAAAGATACTCCGGGTCCGGAGTTGGACATCGTAATTTCAAGCCTTCCGGCTTTCCCGAAAACACCCTGCTTCCCTACTTTTACAAGTTGAAATTGAAAATTGAAAAACACGAGAACGAACCATGAGTAAAACGCTCTTCGACAAAGTCTGGGACTCCCATGTGGTCCGGAGTATTGACAATGGCCCGGATGTGCTTTTTATCGACCGCCACCTGGTACACGAAGTTACAAGCCCCGTGGCCTTTCTGGGATTGAAAAACCGGGGCATTCCCGTACTCTATCCCAATCGGACCTTCGCCACGGCAGACCACAATACCCCGACCCGGAACCAGCACCTGCCGGTTGCAGACCCGCTTTCCGCCAACCAGCTCAGGGCTCTTGAAGAAAACGCCAGGACGCACGGCATCCCCTACTGGGGGCTTGGGCATGAAAAAAACGGGATCGTACACGTAATAGGCCCGGAAAACGGGATCACACTTCCAGGAGCCACCATCGTTTGTGGGGATTCCCATACCTCCACCCATGGTGCATTTGGTGCCATCGCATTCGGGATCGGCACCTCTGAGGTGGAAATGGTCCTTGCTACCCAATGTATTATGCAGCCAAAACCGAAGCGCATGCGGATCACGATTGACGGTAGCCTGAAGGAAGGGGTAACGCCAAAGGACGTGGCCCTTTACATCATCTCCCGCCTGTCTACCTCCGGGGCGACCGGGTATTTTGTGGAATACGCGGGCGAAGTCTTCAGGGACATGTCCATGGAGGGCCGGATGACAGTTTGCAACCTGAGCATCGAAATGGGTGCCCGGGGTGGGATGATCGCCCCGGACGAGAAAACCTTTTCCTATGTCAGGGGCCGTGAATTCGCCCCCAAAGGTGCTGCCTGGGACGAAGCGATGGAATACTGGGAGACGTTGTTTTCCGATCCGGATGCCACCTTTGACAGGGAAGTCGCTTTTGATGGCTCGGACATAGAACCCATGATTACCTACGGGACGAACCCCGGAATGGGCGTCGGCATTTCAGGGTCGATCCCGAATGCAGAGGAGGTTGAGGGGGCAGCAGCCACCTACAAAAAATCCCTGGATTACATGGAGTTCCAAGAAGGGGAATCCATGCTCGGCAAGAAAATCGATTTCGTCTTTCTGGGAAGTTGCACCAATGGCCGCATCGAGGATTTCAGGGCCTTTGCAAAAGTCATCCGTGGCCGTAAAAAAGCTCCGCATGTCACGGCCTGGCTGGTGCCGGGCTCCCACAAAGTGGAAACGGCCATAAAGGAAGAAGGGATCCTGGATATCCTCAACGAAGCTGGGTTTGAACTCCGGGAGCCCGGTTGTTCTGCCTGCCTGGCGATGAACGACGACAAGATCCCGGCCGGGAAATACGCCGTTAGCACGTCTAACCGGAATTTTGAGGGAAGGCAGGGCCCTGGGGCCCGAACCCTCCTGGCAAGCCCCCTGGTAGCAGCTGCCGCAGCGGTTACCGGGAAGGTTACGGACCCTCGTGAACTGCTTAAGGCGGAAACGGTATAACCCATTAAATCGCAAATCCATGGCATACGATAAATTCAAGGTGCTCAAAAGCACAGCCGTCCCCCTCCCTATAGAAAATGTGGACACCGACCAGATCATCCCCGCCCGTTTCCTGAAGGCTACCGAACGGAAAGGATTCGGGGACAACCTTTTCAGGGACTGGCGCTATCATCCGGACGGCACCCCAAAAGAGCATTTTGTGCTGAACAACGAGCGTTATGGGGGGAAGATCCTGGTAGGCGGCAAGAACTTCGGTTCGGGCTCTTCCAGGGAACACGCTGCCTGGGCGGTATACGACTACGGGTTCCGTTGTGTGGTCTCCAGTTTCTTTGCGGACATCTTCCGCAACAACTGTCTGAATGTCGGGGTGCTCCCCGTTCAGGTAAGCCCCGCTTTTTTGGGGCAGATCTTTGGGGCCATTGAAGCGGACCCTCAAACGGAACTGGTGGTAGACCTGCCGGAGCAAACCATTGCCATCGCTTCCTCCGGGGTGTCGGAGTCCTTTGAAATCAATGGGTATAAGAAACAGAATCTCCTGAACGGGTTCGATGATATCGATTACCTGCTCAATATGAAGGGGGAAATTGAGGAATTTGCGTCCGGTACGCCCCTGTAGGTGATCCTCAATAGTGAAAAAAGGGAAAGCAGCTGATGGAACGAAGGCGCATCGAAATCATGGATACTACCCTGAGGGACGGGGAACAGACCTCAGGGGTTTCCTTTACGGCACCGGAAAAGCTGTCACTGGCCCGATTGCTGCTGGAAGAATTAAAAGTAGACCGCATCGAAGTGGCCTCGGCCCGGGTTTCCGAGGGGGAATTCGAATCGGTTCGGCAGATTACCGGATGGGCCGCAGATGCCGGACACCTCAGCCGGGTGGAAGTGCTGAGTTTTGTGGACAATGGCGCTTCCCTCAAGTGGATAAAAGAGGCAGGTGGCAGGGTTCAGAACCTGCTGACCAAGGGTTCCCTGAACCACCTGACCCACCAGCTGCGCAAAACCCCCAAAGCCCATTTCCAGGATGTTGGCAGGGTACTGGAGTTGGCCGGCAAGCAGGGTATTAGCACCAATGTTTATCTGGAGGACTGGAGCAATGGCATGCGGAATTCCAGGCAGTACGTGATTGAATTCCTGGATTTTCTCAGCGAACAAGCGGTGGAGCGGATCCTCCTTCCCGACACGCTCGGGGTACTCACGCCCTCTGAAACAAGGGAATTTCTGCAGGAAATTACCACACGCTACCCCGAGGTCCACTTTGACTTCCATGGCCACAACGACTACGATCTCAGTGTCGCAAACGTCCTGGAAGCCATTCATGCGGGGGTCCATGGACTCCACCTTACCGTGAACGGCATGGGGGAACGCGCCGGGAATGCGCCCCTGGCCAGCGTCGTGGCGGCCATTAATGACTTCCTGCCGGAAGTGGAGATCGGCGTTGCGGAAAATTCCCTCTACAAGGTCAGTAAACTGGTATCGGCCTTTACGGGAATTGGCATTCCTTCCAACAAACCCATCGTGGGGGACAACGTCTTTACCCAGACTGCCGGGATCCATGCAGACGGGGACAACAAAAAGAACCTCTATTTCAACGACCTGCTGCCCGAACGCTTTGGCCGAAGGCGCAGATACGCCCTTGGAAAGACCTCCGGAAAGGCCAATATCCAGAAAAACCTCCAGGAGCTGGGCCTTTCCCTGAGCGATGAAGAACTCCGGCAGGTTACGGCCCGGATCATCGAACTCGGTGACAAAAAGGAAAAAGTCACGCGGGAAGACCTGCCCTACATCATTTCAGATGTGCTCGGCAGCGGCGGATATCAGCAACAGGTCTTTATCCGCTCCTACGTGCTGACCCATGCCAAAGGACTTCAGCCCACCACCACGGTAGCCCTTGAAATCGAAGGGACAACCTATGAGGAAAATGCCCGAGGTGACGGTCAGTTCGACGCGTTTATGAATGCCCTCAAAAAGTCTATAAAGACCTTAAGAAACCCCTGCCCGCTTTGGTGGATTACGCTGTGCGAATCCCTCCCGGATCGAGCTCGGATGCCCTTTGTGAGACCATAATTACCTGGAGTACAGGGGAGCGCGAATTCACCACCCGGGGCCTGGATTCGGACCAGACGGTCTCCGCGATCAAGGCCACCGAGAAAATGCTCAATATCTGCATTTGAGCGAATCCCTAGAGCAGGTATTCCGTGCTAATGAAATTGGACAGGTCGGATTCAAGAAGGTCCCTGACCGTCTCCCGGTTCAGGTCGTTGTCCTTGAAGGCGACAAAGGTGCGGATGGAAAAAGAACGCAAAGCGTCATACACACTCAGCGTGGACTGGGCCGAATCCTTTCGTCCGGTGAAGGGATACACATCCGGGCCGCGCTGGCAGGAGCTATTCAGATTGACCCTGCAGACCAGGTTGGCCAGGGTATCTATAAGCGGGGCCAGGGTCTTAATGTCCCTTCCGAAAAGGCTCACCTGTTGTCCGTAGTTGCTCGCGGCCATATCGTCCAGGGGTTGGTCAATATCCGAAAAGGAAACCACAGGGATCACCGGTCCGAATTGCTCCTCTTCATAAACGCGCATTTCCCGGGTGACCGGATACAGGACGGCCGGCCAGATATAATTGTCAGTGCGCTTCCCGCCCTTTTTGTTGAGGATTTGGGCTCCCCTGGCAAGGGCATCGTCGATGAGTTCCTGAATGTATCCCGGTTTGTCCGGTTCTGGCAGGGGCGTTAACTTCACTCCCGGGTCCCAGGGGTTCCCAAAGGCCAGGGCATCCACCCCCTCGCAAAACCTGCGGAGGAATTCCTCCCGGATCTCCTCATGGACATAGAGGATTTTCAGGGCCGTACAGCGCTGGCCGTTAAAGGACAAGGTACCCGCCAGGCATTCCTGTATGGTCAGATCCAGGTCTGCATCCGGCATGACGATGGCCGGGTTTTTTGCCTCGAGCCCCAGGACGAGTCGGAGCCGGTTGCTTTTGGGGTGCTGGTCCTGGAGTGCGTTTGCAGATTTGCTGTTGCCGATCAGGGCCAGCACATCCACCTTTCCGGTTTTCATGATCGGTGCAGCCACCGCACGGCCCCGCCCGAAGAGGATGTTGACCACGCCCGGGGGGAAACTGCTTCGGAACGCCTCCAGCAGAGGGGTGATCAGCAATACCCCGTGCTTTGCCGGTTTGAAGATCGTGGTGTTGCCCATGATAATGGCCGGGATCGGCAGGGCAAAGGTCTCGTTCAGGGGGTAATTGTAGGGGCCCAGGCACAATACCACTCCCAGCGGGCCGCGCCGGATATGGGCATAGACCCCGTCGTGTTTGTCGAACCGGGCAGCATTGCGGTCGAGTTGTTTGTAGTCCTCGATGGTATCCCGGATATACTCCACGGTGCGGTCGAATTCCTTCTCGGAATCCGGCAGGGATTTTCCGATTTCCCACATCAGCAATTGAACCACCTTCTCGCGCTGCCCTTCCATTTGGGCCAGGAATTTCTCCATACAGGCAATCCGGTCCCGGACCTTCATGGTTGGCCATACCCCCTTGCCTTTGTCATAGGCATGAAGCGCGGCATCCAGGGCTTGCATGGCTTCCTCTTCGCCCATGGCCGGGATGCTTCCCAGGAGGGTTGGGCTATAGTCCGGCGAGGTGGAAATAGTCGAATACACCTCCGTAGTTTTCCCCTTCCAGGATCGCAACTCCCCCCCTGAGAGGTATTCCCTTTGGTGGATCGGTTCCTTCAGGAGGTATTTCATCGGGATTTCGGTAAAAGGGGCCATAAATCGAATCTTAAAACGGGTTACTAAATAGGAGGTGTCTAAATCAGATCGCGGGTTTCATGGCGGTCATGGATTCCCGAAGGCGGGCCCCCACACGTTCCACCGGATGGTTCCGGATTGCTTTGTTGACTTCGATCAGACGCGCATTGTCAACCCCGTTGTCCCTGCCTTCCCAGTAAGGCCTGCCAATGACTTCCGTCGATATGTTTTCCATAAACCCGGCAAGCAAAGGCTTGCAGGCATGGTCAAAAAGGTAACAGCCGTATTCTGCCGTATCGGAAATGACACGGTTCATTTCATACAGTTTCTTTCGGGCAATGGTATTGGCAATCAGGGGGGTCTCGTGCAGGGACTCGTAATAGGCGGACTCCCCGATGATCCCGGACTCGGTCATGGACTCATAGGCCAGTTCCACCCCGGACCGGACAAAGGCGACCATTAAAACCGCCCTGTCATAATACGCCTGCTCCGCTAAGGGTTCGGAAGCCGCGTCTGTCTTTTCAAATTGGGTTTCAGCCGTAGCCGCCCTCCATTTAAGCAGGTCTGCATCTCCCTTGTCCCAGTCTTCCATCATGGTCCTGGAGAAGTGTCCGCTCATGATGTCGTCCATGTGTTTTCGGAACAGTGGCCTCATAACTTCCTTTAATTCTTCAGAGAGTTCAAACGCCTTGATCTTGGCCGGATTGGACAACCGGTCCATCATGTTGGTGATCCCCCCGTATTTAAGGCCTTCGGTAATGGTCTCCCACCCGTACTGGACCAGCCTGGCCGCAAAAGACGGATCCATGCCCTCGGCCACCATTTTATCAAAGGAGAGGATGGACCCGGTCTGGAGCAGGCCACACAAAATCGTTTGCTCACCCATCAGGTCCGATTTGACCTCGGCTACAAAGGATGATTCCAGGACCCCTGCCTTATGCCCTCCCGTAGCGACCGCATAGGCCTTCGCCTGGGCCAGGCCCTTTCCTTCAGGGTCGTTTTCCGGATGGACGGCAATCAGGGTGGGTACCCCGAACCCGCGTTTGTACTCTTCCCGAACCTCCGAGCCCGGGCTCTTGGGCGCCACCATGATCACGGTGAGGTCCTTCCGCACCTGCATACCCTCCTCCACGATATTAAACCCGTGGGAATAAGAAAGGGTGGCCCCCTTTTTCATCAGCGGCATAACGGCACCGACGACGGCCGTATGTTGTTTGTCAGGAGTGAGGTTGATCACCAGGTCTGCATCCGGGATGAGTTCCTCGTACGTTCCTACCGTAAATCCGTTTTCGGTTGCGTTCCGGAACGAGGGGCGTTTTTCCTCGATGGCCGCTTTGCGGAGCGCATAAGCGATATCCAGGCCGGAATCCCTCATGTTGAGTCCCTGGTTCAGGCCCTGGGCCCCGCAGCCCACAATAACCACCTTTTTACCTTTCAGGGCAGAAACCCCATCTGAAAATTCCGTGGGATCCATAAACCGGCATTTCCCGAGTTGTTCCAGTTTTTCCCGAAGTGACAGGGTATTGAAGTAATTGGACATAGGTATAGTGTGTTTTTAATTTTTAGGATACGTGGTGAAATTTTTCAAGCAGGGCCGTGATCTGCATTTCGGCCTTGGTAACGGCGATCCGACCGGAGCGGACGAACTGCATAATCCCGAAAGGCTCCAGTTCGTGGTACATCTGGTCGATCTCATGGCGCCTTCCGGTCTTGGCCAGCACAAAGAATTCGCGGCTTACGGTGACGATCTGGCTGTTGCTTTCCTTGATGATGTTCTGGATCTGGCGCTCGTCGAACAACAGGTGGGAAGCAATTTTGAACAGGGCAGATTCCTGATAGATCGTCTCCTCGTCGGTGTGGTAGAACGCCTTGATGACTTCGATCTGTTTTTCTATCTGCGTGACGATCCGACGGATCCAGGTCTCGGTAGTATAAACGACAATCGTAAATTTTGATACTTCTTCTATCTCTGATTTTGAAACATTTAAGCTTTCAATATTGATGTGACGCTTTAAAAATATTCCGGAGATCCTGTTAAGCAAACCCACGTGGTTTTCCGAATAGACCGAAATGGTAAACCATTTATTCTCCATAGTTGTCTTGGCTTTTAATGCAAGGTTTTTTTTACTTCAGCCTGATTTCAGATACGGAGGCCCCGGAGGGGATCATCGGGAACACATTGTCCTCTTTCTCCACCCGTACCTCCAAAAAATAGGGTTCTGTCGCCGCGATCATTTCAGAGACGGCATCTGCGAGGTCCTCCCGTTTTTCCACCCGCCTGGCCTTGAGATAATACCCTTCTGCAATCTTTACAAAGTCCGGATTTACCATGACCGTGGAGGCATAGCGACTCTCAAAGAAGAGTTCCTGCCATTGGCGGACCATTCCCAG
>JAWWDW010000037.1:0-9593 GCA_033719735.1 Robiginitalea sp.
CAGGGTGTCTGCCCCTTCAATAGGGGGTCCACCCTGGGCCATCCAGGCATCCGGGGTCAGGGTAAAAGGATTGAGCCCCTCGAGAACGAGCCTCCCATCCCATATGAACCGGTAGAAATCCTGGGACAGGTTGGGGAGGGCCAGCAGGAAAACGGCCCGCATCAACAGGCCACTTACCACCATAAACCGCAGGTTCCATTTTTCGAACTGTATCAGCTTATAGCAGAGGAAGAACAGGGCACCGTACAGGGTGATCAGTTTGACACTTTCAGCCCGCTCCAGGTCATAGGCAAAGGCTGCGTAAAAAAGGGCGCTGAGCAACAGCAATAGCACGGAGACGCGGTGCAGGTTCCAGAAAGTTAGCAGGGCTCGGCTCATGCGCTTGGATTAGCTCCTGCAATTAAGGGAAAATTTATGTTTTAAGGAAGCTGGGTTTTATTGACAGATCCCCACTCCCACCAGCTAACGGAATTCTAAATATTCCCAGAACACCGGATTAGGCTTTTGCAGTGACCGATTTGAAGAAGACAAACCCAAAACCGATAAACAACATCATGTGAAAGGGGAAGAGACCGAAATCATTCAGGGGAATGGCGCTGTACATTCCGAAGAGGAAATACAGCATGAGCGCAAATTCCAGGATGGTATTCGGGGAGAGCTTTGTTACCAGGTACTTGTTCCCTTTCCAGCTGTCTTTCAGGTTCTGGATGTTGAACTTTGGAGTCCGGACAAACTCGGAACGCTTACCCATATGCCCTTCCAGGACCGCCACGGTATTGTGGAGGGAGAACCCGAGGGCTACTGAAAAGAAGGTGAAAAAGAGTTTGATATAGTCCACGAAATTGTCCAGCCCGCTCCCCTGTATGCTCTTGTAGGTGAACCAGTAACAAATGAACAGGATGATGGTACTGACGATAAAGAAACTGGTCACCTCAAATA
This sequence comes from Robiginitalea sp., assembly GCA_033719735.1. Taxonomy (GTDB): domain Bacteria; phylum Bacteroidota; class Bacteroidia; order Flavobacteriales; family Flavobacteriaceae; genus Robiginitalea. The sequence continues at coordinate 940 of JAWWDW010000037.1, forward strand.
TCCAGCCCAGGTGGCCGAAGGTATTTTTTATGTACAACATGGGGATGCTCAGGATAGCGACCAGGAAGACGCACAGGAACATCGAGCTGTTCAGGAGGTGCATTACCCCGTGGAATTTGGTCTTCAGGGGGATGTTCCGGGCCTTGATCACACTGAGGACGGTCTTTCGGAAATTCTCTGCCCCCCCTTTGTTCCAGCGAAACTGCTGTGACCGGGCCGCACTGATGACCACGGGGAGTTCTGCAGGGGTCTCCACATCCTCCAGGTATTTGAATTTCCAGTTTTTCAGCTGTGCCCGGTAGCTGAGGTCCAGGTCTTCGGTAAGGGTGTCCCCTTCCCAGTTCCCGGCATCCAGGATGCACTCTTTACGCCAGATCCCGGCCGTACCGTTGAAATTGATGAAATGCCCCTTGGCATTCCGGCCCACCTGTTCCAGGGTGAAGTGTGCATCCAGGGCGAATGCCTGTATGCGCGTAAGGGTCGAATAGTCCCGGTTAATGTGCCCCCAGCGTGTTTGTACCACGCCAATTTCGGCATCCTTGAAATAGGGGACCGTTTTTTTCAACCAGTCGGCGTCCGGAAGAAAATCCGCGTCGAAGATGGCGATAAATTCCCCTTTGGCAATCTTCAACCCTTCTTTGAGGGCTCCTGCCTTGAATCCTTCCCGATTCTCCCTTCGAATGTGTTGGATGTCCAGGCCCGACTTTCGCAACTCGGCTATTTTTGAGGCGGTTTCACCGACCGAGTCATCCGTGGAATCGTCCAGTACCTGGATTTCCAGTTTGCTCTTGGGGTACTCGAGCCTGGCGATGTTCTCCAGCAGCCTTCCGACTACATATTTTTCATTATAGATAGGGAGCTGTATGGTCACAAACGGGATCTCCCTGGGGTCCATCAGGTTGTAGCGGGGGGCTTCCTGCTGCTTTCTGCGCTGGCCCAGGTAGTTCAGGAGCAGGTTCAGCTGGGAAAGGCTGTAAAAGAATATAAGGAGCAACGCCAGGCTGTAGATCCCTATGATGATGTATGTAACGGTGAGTCCCATGTTTATTTATAACTGTATTTAAAAATCCAACCCAGGATTTTAACGCCGGCAAATATACTACCTTTTACGGTTCCCGAGACCTTGGAGACCCCGATTCTTTTCTTGTAACGAACTGGCACTTCGGTGTATGCCAGTTGCTGCCTGAGGGCCTTTAGTTGCATTTCCACCGTCCAACCGTACGTCCTGTCCTCCATTTCCAATCCCATGAGCGCTTCATAGGAAATGGCCCTGAAGGGTCCGAGGTCCGTGAAACGGGCCCCGTACAGGATCCGCATCAGGGTGGTGGCGAGCCAGTTTCCAAAGACCTGTTGGGGTGTCATGGACCCTTCTTCCCGGAGTTCTTTCCTGCGTGACCCGATCACCAGGTCCATGCCGTCTTCCAGGATCGGCCCTACCACTTTTGGCAACTCTTCCGGGTAATCCGAATAGTCACCATCCATAAATACGACAACCTCGGGGGTTTTGGATTTTTGACCCAGGTAATTAATTCCCTTCAGGCAGGCATGTCCGTAGCCCATTTGGGGTTCATGCAATACGGTAGCCCCCGCCTCACGTGCCACAGCGGCTGTGTTGTCCGAGGAATTGTTGTCTACCACGATGACTTCCGAGACCACCTGCGGTACCTCGGAGAGTACCCGGCCGATGGACTTTTCTTCATTGAATGCAGGGATGATCAGGACAATTTGCGTCATATGGAGTGCAAAAGAACGAAAATCAAGCCAAACGTTCTGAATCCGCGTTTACGAGCTCCATCAGGTCCACATCGTTTCCAAGCAGGATTTCCTTTGGGTTGATGCGGCCCGGCAGGGGGCCGTTTTCGAGCTTGAGAACCCCCCTCGGGCAGACTGCGGAACAAATGCCGCATCCCACACAACTGGCGCGCACCACATTGGCTCCCTTCTGGGCGTAGGCCCGGACATCGATCCCCATCTCGCAATAGGCGGAGCAGTTCCCGCAGGAAATACACTGTCCCCCGTTGGTGGTAATCCGAAACCGGGAAAAAAGCCGTTGCTGAAGCCCAAGGATGGCGGCCATGGGACAACCGAAGCGGCACCAGACCCGGTTCCCGAAAATCGGGTAGAACCCCGTCCCTATGACCCCGGAAAAGACACTACCGATCAGAAAGCTGTAGCTTTTTCGAAGGCTTTCGGAGGAAAACAGGAATACGTGCCTGGAATCGCTCAAATAGTGGAACGCAATGAGCCCCAGGATGATGGCCATATAGCCAATGGCCCCGTAGCGGGCGTCCATTTTGAGTTCTTTCCTCCGATAGATCATAACCCAGGCAAAAACCAGCGTCAGGAGCCCCCCAACCCCGATCAGGAACTGGGATTTGCTGAGCCAGTACGTACTGTTGTCCGGCCCCAGGTAGGAATAGATGACTGCTGTGGTCATCAGGACCACAAAGACAAGGACGCTGTGGACCACCCAGCGCTCCACCCGCCAGGCGAAGGTGCTCTTGTCACTCAGGTGGCGGAAGGGGTCCCCGGCGGTTTCCGCCAGCCCCCCGCATCCGCATACCCAGGAGCAGTACCAGCGTTTTCCGTAAAAATAGGTGAGCAGGGGGGTAATGATCAGGATGGAAATGATCCCGAACAGGAGCATCCCCAGTCCGAGATCCCCTGCATCGATAAAGGCATTGACGCGATAGCTTTCAAAATTGTAGTAATTCAGGGGCCATATATTCTTCAGGTCGTAGTAGGGGAGGTCTCCATGCAGCCTTGCCATGAGCTCCGGGATGATAAACGCAAAAGCAGTCTGGAAGAACATCACACTGAGTGTACGGAGTGTCTGGTACCGGTTATGGCGGTATTTCCACAGGAACTTGATCCCAAAGGCCGCTATGGCCAGGGTGTACAGGGTGCCGTAGACAAACCACTGGCTGGCAGGGTTCCCGCTCAGGAAATAGCTCAGGGGGTCGAACAGGGCAATGAGCCCGCGGTTGGGCCCTTCCCGTACCAGGCCCAGGTATTCCGGGAAGAAATAGAGCACGATGTAGAACCCGGTAATCGCGAGGCCCAGGCCCCAGGCCCAGAAACCCCGCCCTGAAACGGACTTAAACCAAACCCCGTTGTTTTTGATCCCGGCCGGATCTTTTCGGTAGGCTGCATAGCTAAACCAGACGATGCCCAGGAAAATCCCGCCAAGGGCTGTGGTCAGCCACAGGGTTTTGTTTGGGAAATCAATCCCGAAGGTGGCGAGCACAAGGATGAAAAGGCTGGAAAACCCCAGGAAGACGGCAAGCTTCTGGGGGAGGTTCAGGGTTTTCGGAGGCCCTGCTGCAAGCGACATGGACGGGTGGGTGTTCATGAGGCGTTGTTCATTTGGGTTTGAAATTTCTGCTCGACCATGGTCTCGTGCCGGGCGTAGAATTCCGGGTCAAAATTGGCCTCCCCCAGGCGGGAGACTACCTCTTCAACAGGGAGCTTTTCACTGAGCCACCGGTCCAGGACCGCATGGCGCATCCGGATGCCAAAGGTATTGATCCCCAGGAATGTTCCCCCTTCGCGCTCATAGGCCAGGGTCAAACAGATCTTTTCTGAGGGGTGCCTCCAGTGGAATTGCATTTCCGTCTCGTCCTTATGCAGTTCGCTGGAAACCCATCCGTAGGTCTGGTATTCGATGTCGAAGAATTTTGCGGAATTGAACCAATGTCCCGGGTTGTAGGGCGTGGGATTCCCGCAAACGGTCCGGGCTACCGTCTCACCCATCATCCGACCGGTATACCAGACGGCTTCCACGGCCCTCCTGTTCCCCAACGGGGTCCGCTGCTGGGCGCAATCCCCAATGGCATAGACATCCGGGAGGTTGGTCCCCAGGTACCGGTCTACCAGCACCCCTTTGTCTGTTTCAATGCCCGAACCCCTTAAAAAACCGATGTTAGGCCGAACCCCCGCAGTGAGTCCCACCAGCTGGCATTCGATGGTTTCCCCCTGATCGGTTACCACGGCCCTTGCCCGACCCTGATCATCGGGGAGGATTTCCATCAGGTTGGTGCCCAGGCGCAGATCCACATGGTGTTCCCGGATATGTTCGTTTATCATCCGGGATTCTCCGGGAGGCAGGACCCCGTTCCAGAAGCTGGATTCCCGGACCAGGAAGGTGACCGGGATTTCCCGGCTGCGGAGCATTTCGGCCAATTCAATGCCGATAAGGCCTCCCCCTACGATAACGGCCCTGCTGCACCGCCGGTTATCCGGGGCATTTTCTTCAAGGGCCTGCAGGTCCTGCAGGGAATACAGGCCTTGCACTCCTTCGAGTTCCTGCCCGGGCCATCCGAACTTATTCGGTTGGGAGCCTGTGGCAATGATGAGTTTGTCGTAGGAAAGGGAATCCCCGGAGTCCAGCAACAGTGTCTTCTTTTCGGGTAGTACCCCCTTGACATACCCCCTTTTCAGACCGATCCGGTTTTTTGCCCAGAAATGGTCTTCATAGGGTTTGGTATGCTCAAAGGTCATATGCCCCATGTAGATGTACATCAGCGCGGTGCGGGAGAAAAAATAATCGCTTTCAGCGGAAATCACCGTGATTCGGTGGTCCGTCTGTTTGCGGATGTGCCGGGCTGCGGTAATCCCGGAAATGCCATTGCCGATTATGACGATATGCATGGTCCTGAGCTGACGTATTAAAAGATCGGTCGGGATGAAGTTACAAACTTAACAGTTCCCTCAAATCTAAAACTCCGGTAAATACATATCTTTAAGGGGAGATGGGTGCAAAAATGAAAAAGTTGGGATGGCTCGTTTTGCTCGTTTGGGCCTCCTGCAAGGATCCGGCCCCCCCGAAGATCAATGGAGTCAGTTTTGTCGGGTCCCGGGAGCCTGCGCATCAGCAACATGTGGATGCCCTTACCGATATCCATGCGGATTACGCGGCTGTGATGCCCTACGGATTTATAAGGGAGCCGGACAGGCCGGAGATCATCTTTGATACCGACCGGCAGTGGTATGGGGAAACCCGGGAAGGAGCACGGCAGTATATACAGTTGCTGAAGAAGAACGGGATCGAGGTGATGCTGAAACCCCAGCTCTGGATTTGGCGCGGTTTGTTTACCGGCGAACTTGCCATGACCTCCGAATCGGACTGGAAGGAGCTGGAGGCTGCATATTCTGATTTTATCCTGACCTATGCGGACCTGGCAGAAGAGACCGGGGTCGCTCTGTTTTGTATCGGCACCGAACTGGGGGCCTTTGTAAAGGCGCGTCCCGGCTACTGGAATAAGTTGATCGCCTCGGTGCGGGAGCGCTACAGCGGACGCATCACCTATGCCGCCAACTGGGATGAGTACTTGCGGATTCCGTTCTGGAGGGAGCTGGACCTGATTGGAATCGATGCCTATTTCCCGCTTTCAGATGCGCGTGACCCTGGATTGGAGGAGTTGAGGAACGGATGGAAACCCTGGAAGGAGGAGATACAAAACTTGCAGGAAGAGGTTGGGATACCGGTTTTGTTTACAGAGTACGGATACCGGAGCATGGATTACACCGCCAGGAAACCCTGGCTGGTGGATCGAAGCGAAGAAGGGGTGAACCTGCAGGCCCAGGCCAATGCCAAGCGCGCCATTTTCGAGGAATTCTGGAAGGAAGACTGGTTTGCCGGGGGCTTTGTCTGGAAGTGGTTCATACACCATTCCCGGGCCGGCGGGCGGACCGATAATCGTTTTACCCCTCAGAACAAACCCGCCCAGGAAGTAATCCGCGACTACTACCAGCGGTATTAGACCTTCAGGACGATTCGTTCCCGATGTACTTTTGATAGTAGTTCAAGAGGGCTTCCGGAGGGGCCCCCAGGATCCTTTTAAGGTGGATGATGGAATAGTGATACTGGAGCCGGAACACACCCACGGTCTCATAACGGCGCGTGGAAGTAGTCACGTATGCGGGCAGTACCCGGAATGAAAATTCACGGTAAAGCCTTCCGATGAACTGGTTGTCCTCATAAATCCGGAATGCCTCGTCGAAGCCACCGGACTTTTCAAACCATAGCCGGGGTACGAACAGGGACTGGTCCCCTCCCCGGCAAAGGGGGTGGTTGATGCGCGTGCACCAGGCGAAGGCGTTCAAAAACCAGTGGGGCGGATCAAACTGCAGACGAAAACACCCGGCCTGAAGCCCTCCTTCCATTGCCTGAAGGATAAACCGGTCAAACCCTGCAGGGGGTAGGGAATCTGCATGGAGGAAATACAGGAGGTCCCCCCTGGCCGACCGCGCCCCTGCATTCATTTGCCGGGCCCTACCTTTGGGAGCGTTCAGGACCCGGGCCCCGTTGTTGCCAGCAACTTCTGTGCTCTTATCCTCGCTCCCCCCGTCAACTACAATGATTTCCCGTACGGCATCGGTTTCCGTACGTTTGTTGAGTTCGGGAAGCAAGGTGCCCAGGCGTTCAGCTTCATTCAATACCGGGATGACAATGCTGATTTCCATCATCCCCTTTTCTCGTTTAAGGACCAGTCATAGGGCAGGTATGAGACCCGGGTACCGGCAGGCAGGGGTTTGGGAAGATACCGGTTGATAAAATCGATCAGGGTCCCATCCCCGGTGTTGAAATCCTTCTGGTACCATTTGAATATCCTGGAAAGCCGGGCCTGGCCGTCAGAGAGGTCGTTGCGCGAAGAATCGGTAATAAATTCCCTTGTAACCCTTTCCAGTTGGGCTTCAAGCGTGTCTTCCATATACGCCTGTGGCTGGAGTTTCGGGCAGGAGGACGAGGCACAGTTCAGGGCGAAATGGATTCGTGGTTCACCCATTTTTCGAAGGATCCCGTGTTCGATCTCGCTCAGGGAAAGGCGCTGATCCCCGATCTGTATCCGCTTTTTACCCCAGGGCCTCGATATGTGCCTGATGCTTTGCAGGGGGTAGTGTTCCAGGATGAGCAGGACCGTGGCCGCGTTGTACAAGTTGATGTAGTATGCCAGCCGCGCCTGCCTGCTCCATTGCCCGGAGGGGATGTGATCGCTCAGGGTTACCAGGTAAGCTAAGAGTTCGTCCTTGTCAGATGCAAACCCCCGGTAGTCCACCAGCCCATCCGGGCCTACGTGTTTTTTGAGCAACTTATCCCAGACGGTGTGGGAAGGGGTGGAGTCCTGCAACGGACCGGGATCGTGCCCTTGTGGTTTCGCTCCCAGGTCAGGGGATTGCAGCAGGAATACCAGGAAAATAAATGTCCATTTCATTGTCATCGCTGTCTGCAGTACGATGGCGGGGGATTTACTTTAACAGCAGCCGCCACCGTTGTAATGCCAGGTGCTCTCGCTCACATAGATCTCGGCATTTTCAGCTTGCAGTGCCGCAGCCGTTTTGTCACATACGGCCAGGGGCTGGTTTTGCAGGAGTACGTGTCCTTTACCATCGTCGTAGGATGCCTCTTTTCCGTAATAAATGGCGGTCTTGCCCGTAAAGATGCAGGGGCCGTCTTCAGGCATGGGATCCTTGATGGCAGCCACCTCGATGGATTCAATAGGGATCAGGGCATCCACGGGATAGTGGTTTGGGCTGAGCAGCCTGTAGGGACGCCTTGCCCGCACCTCGATGGTGCCGAACCCGGCATCTGTGAGTATTTCCAGGTACTGTTTAACCGGAATGCTGCCGCTCAGGCAGAGGGCGCGCAGCCGATCGTCATTGCGCAAGGTATCGCTTAAGGGAATCTCACAGACAGGATCGCTCATCACCAGTCTTCCATGGGGTTTGAGCACCCGGTACATTTCGGAGACCGCTTTGCGCAGGTCCTCCTCCTTGAAGATATTGAACAGGCAGTTCTGTGCAGCCACATCCATACTGGCGTCTTCCACGGGCAGTTTGAGGGCATCTCCTTTGAGGAGTTTTACAAAATCGGCAGAGAACCAGTCGTTTTCCTTTTCGGCAATTTTAAAATTTACGTGGCTGGCTTCCAGCATTTCCTCCACGATATCCACACCAGTGACCCCACCGGGCTGTCTTGAAAAATAGGCGAATTGTAGCAATTCCATCCCGCCACCCACGCCTACGTAGAGGACTTTGGGGTTTCCCACCAGGTCCTGGGCGGATACGGTGCTCCCACATCCGTAATTCATCTCCTGCATGATCCGGGGAATGGAAAGCCCCGGAAACTGCCAGACCGGGTTGGTGGTACAACACAGGCCAACTTCGGGCTTAAGGGCGGCCTCCCTGTACAGGTCGGAGGTGGCGTTCAAATAACTCATAACAGTGCAATTGTCAATGGGATAAAAATAGGACTTTCAAAATGGATATTCAGGTGCGGGCTGATAAACCTACAGCAGCCTGCTCAAATACGACGGATCAGTTCCCTGTAGAGCGCGATCAGTTTTGGTTCGGCTTCAGAAGCGATCTGAATAATCTCGGCCACATTGATGGGTGCCAGGTTATCCGGGTCGCATTCGTCGGTCAGCACCGAAATGGCGGCTACCGGCAGTTTGAGCTGGTTGGCGACGATGACCTCGGGTACAGTGCTCATCCCCACGGAATCAGCCCCGAGGATCTTCAGCATGCGGTATTCTGCCCGGGTTTCAAGTTGGGGCCCCACCACGGAAGCATATACCCCTTCGTGCAGGGTAATCCCTTTTTCCCGTGCGATTTCCAGAAGCCGGGCCCGGAGGGTGGGATCATACGGCTCGCTC
>JAWWDW010000038.1:0-9469 GCA_033719735.1 Robiginitalea sp.
TGGGACGAACTCAGGAAGTACCGCGAACTTGCACCAACCGGACGCATTGCCGTTTTGACAGAAGGGGATCCCCTGGAAGCACTGGAAGTGGCTGCGGAACTGAAGGCAGAAGCCATCAATCCTCATTATACGCAATTGAATGCAGAAAACGTGGCGAAGATCCACGAGGCCGGATATAAGGTGTTTACCTGGACGGTAAATGATCCAGCGGAATTCCAAAGATTGCTTTCCATAGGCGTGGACGGGGTTTTTTCGGATTTTCCCGACAGGATGCGCTAATCGTACCGCTGATTTGGCCTGCCCGGTTTGTTGCCACAGGCACCATCAGGACAGCCAGAGGGACATTAAAGCGGCCAGGGTGCCGCCGGCCAGCGGGCCAATGATCGGAACCCAGCTGTACGCCCAGTCACTGTCTCCTTTAGCCCTGATCGGGACCAGGGCATGAATGATCCGGGGGCCCAGGTCACGGGCCGGATTGATGGCATAGCCGGTAGTCCCTCCCAGGCTCAGGCCGATTCCCCAAACCAAAAAGGCCACAGGAAGTGCCCCGAGGGACCCCAATCCTATTACGGTCCCGGGATTTCCAAGGGTAGCATCCGTAAAATACAACACTGTAAACACGAGTACGAACGTACCTGTGATCTCTGCAAAGAGGTTGAGGGGTAAATTGCGGATGGCAGGACCTGTGCTGAACACGGCCAGTTGTGTCCCCGGATCCGGGGTCCGGTTGAAATGGTCTTTATACACCAGCCAGACGGTAAAGGAGCCCCCCATGGCCCCGATCATTTGTGCCAGGATGTACGGCAGGACCTCCGACCAGGGAAAACTCCCAGCCACGGCCAGGCCCAGGGTTACCGCCGGGTTGATATGAGCCCCGCTGTACGGGCCGGCGACTACCACGGCCACATAAACGGCAAGGCCCCAACCCGTGGTGATCACGATCCACCCGCCATTATGCCCTTTGGTGTCCTTCAGTACTACATTGGCGACAACCCCACTTCCCAGGAGCATCAGCAGGAAGGTCCCTATGATTTCGGCCGTAAAAGCGCTCATGGTTTTTCGGGATTTTCTGAGTCTGCTGCCCAGGATTCCAATGCCCTGATAGCCCGGTACCAGCCCTGGATCCCTTCCTCGATGCCCTGGCGGTCTTCCCGGGGCGCAAAGCGGCGATCCACCTTCCAAATTTGCTGGATTTCCTCAAGGTTGTCCCAGTAACCGACCGCCAGTCCTGCAAGAAAAGCCGCCCCCATTACGGTGGTTTCCACGATTTCGGGCCGGACGGTTTCGGTATTGAGGACATCGGCCTGAAATTGCATCAGCAGGTCGTTCACGGTAGCGCCTCCATCTACGCGCAATTCCCGGATCGGGATCCCGGCATCGGCCTGCATGGCCTTCAGGATATCCATGGTCTGATAAGCGATGGATTCCAGGGCGGCCCGGGCAATGTGGGCATCTGTGCTACCGCGGGTAAGGCCGAACAGGGCCCCGCGCGCCTGCTGGTTCCAGTAGGGCGCTCCAAGGCCCGCAAAGGCCGGGACGAAATATACCCCGTCCGAATCCGGGACACTGGAGGCCAGGCTTTCGACTTCCGGGGACTTCCCGATGATTTTAAGGCTGTCCCTCAGCCACTGGACCACAGCCCCTGCAATAAAAATACTGCCTTCCAGCACATAGGTCGTTTTCCCCTTGATTTTCCATCCGATGGAGGTAAGCAGATTGTTCTTCGAAACAATGGGGGTGTCCCCTATATTCATGAGCATGAAGCATCCGGTCCCATACGTGTTTTTGACCATCCCCTGACGGGTACACATCTGGCCGAAAAGGGCAGCCTGCTGATCCCCGGCGATACCGGCAATCGGGATGCCCTCCTTGAGGAAACCGGAATCCGTATGGCCGTAGACTTCACTGGATTCGCGAACTTCGGGCAACATGCTTTTCGGAATGCCCAGGAGTTCCAGTAATTCCGCATCCCACTCAAGGGTGTTGATATTGAAAAACAGGGTCCGGCAGGCGTTGGTCACATCGGTAATGTGGAGTTTGCCCCCGGTCATGTTCCAGATCAGCCAGGTATCGATGGTGCCCAGCAACAGCTCGCCGGATTCGGCCTTTTCCCTTGCTCCATCGACATTATCCAGGATCCACTTTACCTTGGTGCCTGAAAAATAGGCGTCTATAACAAGGCCTGTCTTCTCCCGGATCAGGGGCTGTTTCCCGTCCTTTTTGAGCTGGTCGCAGTAGGCTGCGGTCCTCTTGTCCTGCCATACGATGGCATTATAGATGGGTTTTCCGGTTTTCCTGTCCCAGACTACCACGGTTTCCCGCTGGTTGGTGATGCCGATGGCCCGGATATGGCTGGGGTTCAGCCCGGCCCTGGACAGGGCTTCCGAGGCCATTCCGGACTGGACGGCCCGGATTTCCTCCGCATCGTGTTCCACCCATCCGGATTTGGGGAAATACTGTTGAAATTCTTTCTGGGCCGTCGAAATGATTTCCCCTTTGCGGTTGAAAACAAGGGCCCGGCAACTGGTCGTCCCCTGGTCCAGGGCAAGGATATATCCGTCCATAAAGCAATTTTAGGGTAACCGTTATAAGTTTGGCATTGCCCTAAAATAAGGGAATAATACGATTAAATCCAATCAGGATGCAGGTAGGTCCCGCCTTTGGGGTGTCCTGCATTAATTCAAACGTACGATCTCAAAATTGAGGATGCCTGCAAAAATCACCCAAAGCAGATACGGGATCAAAAGGTTGGCAGCGGTTTTGCTGACCACCCGGAATTGCCGTATGGTGAGCAGGATGAGAACCAACAGGACGATCAGGATGATAAACGCAGTCAGGGGTCGCCTGAGGCCAAAGAACACCATGCTCCAGGTGGCATTATAGAGCAATTGAAACCCAAACAGGTAGAGGGCCGTTTTGACCCATTTATGGTAAAAACCACGCGCCCAGACCAGGCCTGCAGAGATTCCCATCAGGACGTAAAGTACGGACCAAACCGGGGCAAACACCCAATTGGGCGGGTTGAAGGACGGCTTGTTGAGCCCGACGTACCACGTATCTACAGAAGATTGGGTGGCAAAACTGGATAAAAAACCAACCAGCAGGCAGGCAAGGACGGCTATGGCAATTCTCGTGTAGGTTTTCCGACCGGTTCGCATAGGTCTAAAATAGGAAAATTTTGTCACCGGGCCCCGTGCGACTGCAAAGGCATATCTTTGCAGAAAAACAGTGCATGACCAAATCTGACTTCATACCTGCCCCGGCCGGCACGCTGCCGGAATCAGGCGTTTTCCGGTGGCAGGCCCCCAGCAACATCGCATTGGTAAAGTATTGGGGGAAGAAACCCGGGCAGATCCCCATGAACCCCTCTGTGAGTTTTACCCTGGATGCCTGTGCGACCCGGACGGAATTGCGCTACCGAAAAACAGAGGCATCCTCCGGTTCCCCGTCCTTCGAGGTCTTTTTTGAGGGGGCTCCGGCCCCGCATTTCAGGGAAAAAATACAATCCTTCTTTGAGAGGATCCTCCCGTATCAGCCGTTCCTGTCTCATTATGAATTTGAGATCCATACGGAGAACACCTTTCCCCACAGCAGCGGGATCGCCTCCTCTGCCAGCGGGATGGCAGCCCTTGCACGTTGCCTGATGGAGCTCGAGCAGGCCATTTATCCGGACCTGCACCCGGAATTCTGTACTACCAAGGCCTCTTTTCTGGCCCGCCTGGGTTCCGGGTCTGCCGCCCGGAGTTCGGGAGGCAGCCTGGTGCATTGGGGTGCCCAGGATTCCGTTCCCGGAAGTTCCGACCTCTTCGGGATTTCATATCCCCACCCGGTACATCCGGTATTCGGGACCTTTCAGGACACCATCCTGCTTGTGGACAAGGGGCAAAAACAGGTGAGCAGTAGCGCGGGCCATGGACTGATGCAGGGACATCCGTATGCCAAAGCCCGGTTCGACCAGGCCAGGTCCCGCATCGATGCCTTCCAGCCCATTTTCCAGGAGGGAGATCTAGCGGCATTTATGGAGCTGGTGGAGTCAGAAGCGCTTACCCTGCATGCCATGATGATGACAAGCAGTCCCTATTACATCCTTATGAAACCGGCTACCCTCCAAATCATCGAACGCATTTGGGAGTTCAGAAGGACTGCAAATGAACCAGTTTGTTTTACCCTGGATGCCGGCGCCAATGTACACCTGCTGTATCCGGAAGAACGTCGGGAAAAAGTATATGCGTTTATCCAGGAGGCGCTGCTTCCCTTTTGCCAGGACCGTCAGCACATTTGCGACCGGGTGGGAACAGGGCCGGAAAAGCTTAAGAACGGATTAACATAACCTTTAGAAGAAAGTTTCTTACTTTTGCTTTAAGTAGCTAATAGACAGGTATGAAAGGACCACTGTTTTATTCCAAGATTCTTCTCTTCGGAGAATACGGGATCATTAAGGATTCCAGGGGGCTTTCCATCCCGTACAATTTTTTTAAGGGTGCCCTGAAGAAGGATCCGGACCTCAAAGGAAAATCCCTGGATTCAAACAAGGCCCTGAAGGAGTATTCCCGCTACCTGGAGGAATTACAGGCAGCATCCCCCGAGCTCGTATCCTTTGACCTGGAGGCCCTCAAGGCAGACCTGGACGAAGGGATGTTCTTTGACAGTTCCATTCCCCAGGGGTATGGGGTTGGAAGCAGCGGGGCCCTGGTAGCGGCTATTTATGACCGCTATGCGCATGACAAAATCACGGTCCTTGAAAACCTTACCCGGGAAAAACTATTGACGCTGAAGGCCACTTTCGCCCGGATGGAATCCTTTTTCCATGGAAAGTCTTCCGGCCTGGACCCGCTGAACAGCTACCTGAGCCTTCCGATCCTGATCAATTCGAAGGATCACATCGAATCTACCAGCATACCTTCTCAGAACCCGGATGGCAAGGGAGCAGTTTTCCTTTTGGACAGCGGGAGCGTGGGGGAGACAGCACCCATGGTGCAGATCTTCATGGAAAAGATGAAACAGGAAGGGTTTCGAAAGGTGCTCAAAGACGAATTTATCCGATACACGGATGCCTGTGTGGAGGACTTTATAAGCGGCAATGTCAAGTCCCTTTTCGGGAACATCAAGAAGCTGTCGCATGTAGTGCTGGACCACTTCAGCCCCATGATTCCCAAGGAATTCCACCAGCTCTGGAAGCAGGGGATCGAAACCAACGCCTATTATCTGAAACTCTGTGGGTCTGGGGGAGGCGGCTATATTCTTGGGTTTACCGAAGATCTGGAAAAGGCCCGCAAAGCCCTTGACGGGCATCGTTTGGAAGTGGTTTACAACTTCTAGACCCGCTCAATGCTATCCCGTAGGACCCGACTTTTCCTGCTGAAATCCCTCAGCCTTTTTTCAATTGTCCGTGGGTATAACGTCCTTGTCATTGTCCTGGCACAATACCTTGCCGCCATTTTTATCATGGCCCCGGACATGCCCCTTCGGGAGGTGGTGCTGGATATCAACCTCTTTGTACTGGTCCTGTCTTCGGCCCTGGTCATTGCCGGCGGGTATATCATCAACAGTTTTTACGACGCTGAAAAGGACCTTATTAACAAGCCCAGGAAGAGCATGCTCGAAAGGCTGGTCCCGCAACGGGTAAAAATCCAGGCCTATTTTATCCTGAATTTCCTGGGCGTGTTACTGGCCAGTTACGTTTCCTTCAGGGCTGCCCTTTTTTTTGCGGCCTATGTGTTTGGCATCTGGCTGTACTCCCACAAACTGAAGAAGCTCCCGTTCCTCGGGAATCTGGTATCGGCTACCCTGGCAATCACCCCCTTCTTTGCCATATTTGTCTACTATAAGAATTTTGAAACGGTCATTTTTGTCCACGCCCTGTTTTTATTCCTGCTGATCCTGAGCCGGGAGCTGATCAAGGATATGGAAAACCTGGCCGGGGACATGGCCCAGAATTATCAGACCATTGCCGTCCGGTACGGTACCCGGTTTTCCAAATGGTGCATCACCTGCCTTACCATGCTCGCATTGCTGCCTGCAGGCCTGCTCATCGCCCGTTTCGATATTGGTTATATGTACCTGTATTTCATTGCAAGCAGTTTGCTGTTGCTCCTGTTTCTCGTGCTGTTGTGGAAGTCCCGATCCAAAAAACACTTTGTCTGGCTCCACAATATCCTTAAGTTTATCATTGTCTCCGGGGTTTTTGGAATCCTGTTGATCGACATTGACCTCGTTTTAAACCGACTTTTATGAACCGGGAAACCCTTCGTGTGGGCATTGCCCAGCTGACACCCGTGTGGCTGGATAAGGCCGCTACCCTGGACGTGATTCTGGATGCCATGGAAAAGGCCGCCCGGGAAGGGGTGGAACTCCTGGTCTTCTCAGAAGCGTTCTGGCCCGGATACCCTTTCTGGCTGGCATACATGGATGGGGCTGCCTGGGAATTGCCCGAAAACAAGGCCCTGCACGCCCATTACATGCGCAACGCGGTAGTTCCGGGGGAGGGTGACCTGGATCCCCTGGTCCGGTTGAGTGGGAAACTTGGATTGTCCGTGTACCTGGGGATGGTGGAACGGGCGAAAGATCGCGGAGGGCACAGTCTATATTGCTCCCTTGCCTATTTGGATCCGGAGCAGGGAGTCCGCTCTATCCACCGCAAACTCCAGCCCACCTATGACGAGCGCCTCACCTGGGCCCCCGGGGATGGGAACGGTCTGCAGGTACACCCTTTGAAGTCTTTTTCTGTCGGGGGCCTGAATTGCTGGGAAAACTGGATGCCCCTGGTACGGGCATCCCTGTATGCCCAGGGAGAGAACGTGCATATTGCCGTTTGGCCCGGCAGTGATTACAACACCCGTGATATCACGCGTTTTGTCGCCCGGGAATCCAGGAGTTATGTGATCTCGGCCTCCTCCCTGATGCGGCGCGATGCCATTCCCGAACAAACCCCGTACCGGGAACAACTCCTGGAGAAGCTGCCAGATGCTCTGGCCAACGGCGGGTCCTGTATTGCCGCCCCGGACGGTTCCTGGTTGCTGGAGCCACAACGCGATGAGGAAGGGATTTTCATCGAGGAGCTTTCCCTGAATCCCATCTTCGAGGCGCGTCAGAATTTTGACCCCTCGGGCCATTACAGCCGGCCGGATGTCACCCGCCTGACCCTTAACCGCAACCGGCAATCCGTCCTCGAAATAGAGGACCCGGAACTTTAATACACTACCTTTGCGCAAAGATTGTTATGAGCCGATCGGAATCGAATAAGGGCAAAAAGCCCTCTGGCAGACAGGGTGGGGGATACCGTAAAAAGAGTTATGCCCGTGGCAATGCCCCCATCAAAAAGGCTGCAGCACCCGGGCAGGGTACCGGACCGCGCCTGGTCCGCCTCAACAAATACATCGCCAATGCGGGAGTCTGTTCGCGTAGGGAGGCAGATACGTATATAGCTGCTGGAAACGTAACCGTTAATGGGAAGACCATAACCGAGATGGGGTATAAGGTATCCCCCGGGGATGAGGTACGTTTTGACGGCAGGTTGCTGCAACGCGAAAAAAAGGAATATGTCCTTTTGAACAAGCCCAGGAATTTTATAACCACTACCCGGGATGTAAAAGGACGCAGGACGGTTATGGAGTTGATTTCAAGTGCCAGCAGTTCCCGACTGCTACCCGTTGGCCGGTTGGACCGGAATACGACAGGCCTGCTGTTGTTTACCAATGACGGTGATCTGGCCAAAACATTGACCCATCCAAAACATGGGGTAAGGAAGATCTACCATGTGGAACTCAACAGGAACCTCAAGGCGAGTGACCTCGATAAAATCCGGGAAGGCCTGGAACTGGAGGATGGACCAATATCCGTCGATGAGGCCAGTTATATCGCCGGGGCCCCGAAACGGGAAGTGGGCATAAAGATACACAGCGGGCGGAACCGGATTGTCCGGAGGATCTTTGAACACCTGGGCTACCAGGTGGTAAAACTCGACAGGGTGGTCTTTGCCGGCCTTACCAAAAAGGACCTGCCCCGCGGACACTGGAGGCATTTGACGCCCCAGGAAGTGATCAACCTGAAAATGATCACCTGATTTCCCTGCCTGGACGACCTATTTCTTCCCCCAGGCGTGTTCCATCTTATTGCGGATCTCCTCAAGGCAGAGGTTGCCCAGGCTTCCCTCATGGGTGTGTCGGAGGCTTTTGTCCGGCATGAAATCCCCTGAGGCGATCTGGTCCGCCATCCTCCTGTAGGCTTCCCGGAAAGGGATCCCTTCCTGTACCATGGCATCCAGGCTGTCCACGCTAAAGAGGTAGTCGTATTTGGGATCATCCAGGATGTCCTTGTTGACACGGATTTTCCCGAGGCTTGAAGTGAGGATTTCAAGGCAGGCCTTTAGCTGTTCAACGGCAGGTAGCAAAAGCTCCTTGGTAAGTTGAAAGTCGCGGTGGTACCCACTGGTCAGGTTGGTGGTAAGCAATGACAGCTGGTTGGGCAATCCCTGTATGACATTGCATTTGGCCCGTACCAGTTCAAAAAGGTCGGGATTCTTTTTGTGCGGCATGATACTGCTGCCGGTGGTGAGTTCATCCGGGAAGGAAATAAAAGCAAAGTTTTGACTGAGGTAGAGGCAGATGTCCATGGCCATTTTTCCAATCGTCCCGGCCAGGGAAGCCATGGCCATCGCGGTGGCTTTTTCTACTTTGCCACGGCCCATCTGTGCCGCCACCACATTGAATTTCTGGGTGGCAAAACCCAGGCGTGAAGTAGTAAAGGCGCGGTCTATGGGGAACGAACTGCCGTACCCCGCTGCACTGCCCAGGGGGTTTTGGTCTGCCACCCGGTACGCCGCATGTAGGAAACAGGTGTCATCGACCAGGCTTTCAGCATAGGCGGAGAACCAAAGGCCGAAAGAGGACGGCATGGCTACCTGCAGGTGGGTATACCCGGGAAGCAGGGTTTCCCTGTGGGTCTCAGCCAGCTGGAGCAACAAGTCAAAAAGTGCCCTGGTCTGCCCCCTGAAATCCAGGAGGGTATCCTTCAGGTACAGCTGCAGGGCTACAAGGATCTGGTCATTTCGGGAGCGTGCGGTATGAATCTTTTTTCCTGCCTCCCCGATGCGCTGGGTGAGCTCATATTCAATTTTGGAGTGCATGTCCTCAAAGGGCTGTTCGATGGGGAAATTTCCCGATCGTGCTTCTTCCAGCATCCGGTTGAGCTCTTTGACAACATCCTCGGTTTCCTTGGAATCCAGGATGCCAATCTTGCCCAGCATTTCGGCATGAGCCCTGGAAGCGATTAAATCGTATTCCACCAGGACCTGGTCCAGCTCCCTGTCATTGCCTACGGTAAAAAGGTCCATTTGCTTGTCGGGCGTGCTGCCCTTATCCCATAATTTCATGCCTTCGTGGTATTGTGTCGTTCTTAAGTGTCTTTGTGTTCAGTCTGGTGCTTTGGCTGCCGGTGTTTCCTTTGACAGGGGGGACCACCCCCCGCCCCA
>JAWWDW010000039.1:0-9220 GCA_033719735.1 Robiginitalea sp.
ACAACCGGCCCATGGACCCCACCCTCATCAATACCTTCCAGTCGTACTCCGGGTGTGTGGACCAGCGCTATTCGGGGGCGGCAGAAGCTTCCAAATACGGGGCAGTTGGCGTTATCGTCCGTTCGATGAACCTGCGCCTGGACGATTATCCGCACACGGGCTCCATGAGCTATGGAGACCTGTCGCTTCAGGAACGCATCCCTGCTGCGGCCATCAGTACCAACGGGGCCGAACTGCTCAGTACGACCCTGAACCTGAATCCTGAGATCCGCTTTTTCTTCCGCCAGAACTGCCGGCAATTGCCCGATGTGGAATCCTATAATGTCATCGGGGAGATCCGGGGCAGTGAATTCCCCGATGAGGTGATTGTCGTGGGTGGCCACCTCGATTCCTGGGACCTGGGGGATGGTTCCCATGACGACGGGGCCGGGTGTGTGCAGAGCATGGATGTCCTGCGACTGCTGAGGCTGGCAGGGTACCAGCCCAAACGGACCCTCCGGGTGGTCCTGTTTATGAACGAGGAAAACGGCCTGAGGGGTGGCCGGAAGTACGCCGAAGTAGCCAAACAAAAAAAAGAACGCCACCTTTTCGCCCTGGAAAGCGATGCGGGTGGGTTTACCCCCAGGGGGTTCTCCTTTGATTGTACGGATGCTGAATTTGAACGGATAACCCACTGGAAGCCCCTTTTTGAACCCTACCTGGTCCACCAGTTCGTAGAAGGGGGGAGCGGGGCGGATATCGGACCCCTTAAATCCGAAGGCCTGGTACTGGCCGGCCTCCGTCCGGATTCCCAGCGGTATTTTGATTACCATCATGCCGAAAACGACACCTTTGAGGCCATCAACAAACGGGAACTGGAACTGGGTGCTGCCACCATGGCCAGCCTGGTATACCTGGTCGACAAATACGGGTTTACCCCACCGAAACAACCCATCAGGGGGCGGTAGGAAACCCATGATGCACATCTTTGGAACCGGTCTAATTTGCGTACCTTTGCCGCCAAAACAGAACTAGTATGGAAGACGGCATCTACGCAAAATTCAACACCTCCCGGGGAGAAATACTCGTCCGGCTGGAGCACGATAAAACTCCCGGCACGGTAGGAAACTTCGTGGGGCTCGCAGAAGGGACCCTGGCCAACCAGGTCAAAAAATCGGGCGAGCCCTATTACGACGGGCTCACGTTTCACCGGGTCATCAGTGACTTTATGATACAGGGCGGGTGCCCCACCGGAACCGGTACGGGGGATCCCGGCTATAAATTTGACGACGAATTCCACCCGGAACTCAGGCATGCCGGTCCCGGGGTGCTTTCCATGGCCAACGCCGGGCCGGGCACCAACGGGAGTCAATTCTTCATCACCCATGTGGCCACCCCCTGGCTGGACAAAAAGCACACGGTTTTCGGACAGGTGGCAGCAGGACAGGAGGTGGTAGACGCCATCCAGCAGGGAGATCGCATCGAATCCCTCGAGATCCTTCGCATTGGGAGCGAGGCGGAGGCCTGGGATGCCGTTGCCGCTTTTGAATCCTTTAAGAAAGGGAGGGCGGATCGCCTTAAAAAGGAACAGGAAGAACAACAGGCGCGCCTGGAGGCCCTGTCCGAAGGCTTTGAGGAAACCGGCAGTGGGCTGAGATACAAAGTCATGGAAACCGGAAACGGAAAAGAACCGAAAAAGGGAGACCGGGTCGCTGTCCACTACAGGGGAGCCCTGGTCGATGGTACCGTTTTTGACAGTTCCTTTGAAAGGAACCAGCCCATTGAATTCCTTCTGGGGGAGGGCCAGGTCATCCAGGGTTGGGATGAAGGGATCCAACTACTCCGGGTGGGCGATAAAGCCCGGTTTATCATTCCTCCGGAGCTGGCCTACGGGTCCAGGGGTGCCGGGGGGGTGATCCCGCCGAACGCCGTCCTGGTCTTCGACGTTTCCCTGGAGGGGATTTCCTGATCCCACTTTTTCCGGGCTACAGGACAAAAAAAATCCCCGGCATTGCCGGGGATTCTAACAAAGAATATATATGTCTTAGCCTACAACCTTAACATCTACGGCGTTCAGCCCTTTTCTTCCCTGTGTTAGTTCAAATTCCACAACATCCCCTTCGCGAATTTCGTCAATAAGCCCGGAGTGGTGTACAAAATGATCTTCCTGTGAACCTTCTTCTGTGATGAATCCATATCCTTTGGACTCGTTGAAGAATTTTACTGTTCCTTTACTCATAATACTAGATATAAATTAAAAATATGCCACAAAGGTAGTGTTAAAAATGCCAATAGCCGCTTTTTTAGCAAATACTTTGGAAAATAATGCTTCTTCGCCTTTAAAGAATCCTCCCGGGGTAGCAGGAATCGGGTTCCCCTGTCTTTAACCGAATCGCTTCAAATCCCTGATACAGGACTGAAACTGCCCTGACCCTGGCCTTCACAAGTTCCTGCCGAGCACCCACATCATTTTTTCATCCTCCAGCACTTCCGGGTGCGGTACCTGGGTTTCTCCCAGGATATTAAAACCCTGATTCAGGTAAAACGAGAGGGCGGGCCCTTTCTGCATGGCTTCCAGCCAGAGGAACTGTTTTCCCATTTCGCGCCCAAGCCTGCCGATCTCGCGGATCACCGCACTTCCCAGTCCCTGGCCGGTGAAGGATGCTTTGAAATAGATCTTTTCGAGGAAGATGGAACTTCCTGTAGGCATGGTTTCAAAGTCCTTTGCCGTATCCAGCTTGCAGATGCCTGCAGGGGCCCCACCGCAGTACACCATCCAGTGCAGGAGCTGGGGATTCTGGATTTCAGCCTCCAGGATTTGCAGTGTAAAATTCCGCGTGAGGTACGGCCAGGGATCTCCGCCGGGCCACAGGTGGCAGTAGTGATCCGTGTAGGCGGCCCTTCCGGTTTCCAGGTATTCGGGGATGGCTTCCTTTTGAAGTGCCCTAATCTGGGGCTCCTTACACCCGGGCATGCTTTACGTGGTTTCCTTCCATTTGATGTTGCACCCCAGACTTGGCTTCTGTTCTGAGGGAACCGGGCGGCCCTCCAGCAGGCTATCCAGCGCATGGCGGAGATCTTCCCCCGTGACCGGGACCTCATTTCCCGGCCTGGAGCTGTCCAGCTGGCCGCGGTACACGAGTTCCAACCCGGAGTCAAAGAGGTAGAAATCCGGGGTACAGGCAGCCTGGTACTCCCGGGCCACCTCCTGGGAGGCATCGTAGAGGTATGGAAAAGGATACCCTTCGCGGGCTGCGGTTTCTTTCATCTTATCCGGGTGGTCCTCCGGGTAGTTCTCCACATCATTGCTGGAAATGGCGATAAACCCAATACCCCTGTCCTGATAATCGCCAGCCAGGCGGACGAGCTCCGGGTTCACATGCTTTACAAAGGGGCAATGGTTGCAGATGAACATGATCAGGGTCCCTTTTTCACCTTTCAACGCCCCGAGGGAACGTTCTTCTCCGCTCACCGTATCGGGGAGCTCAAACCAGGGTGCTTTGGTACCCAGGGGCAGCATCGTACTTGGGGTTCGGGCCATGTTTTATGTGTTTTGGGTTTGGACCTAAAGGTATTAAATACTTGCAAAATCCTTTCAGACTGCCTATCTTCTAAACATTATGTCGTTTGCTTAAAACAGCCAATTTGGAGAACAAAAACACCTATCAATCCCTTTCACAGGCTATTGAAGACCTTCAGCAGCAGGGGTATACCGAAAACCTTAACTACTGTGATACCGGTTTGGAAAACAGGGGGAAATCCTGCATCTATCCTGCCCATGAAATTCACGTAAAGGCCTTTTACCGCTTCGAAGGGAAGACCGACCCGGGGGATAACACCATCCTGTATGCCATTGAGACCTCCGACGGTCATAAAGGGTTGTTGGTCGACGCCTACGGCGCCTATTCCGGGAACATCCCGTCTGAAATTGTCCAAAAACTCAGAATTGACCGGTAAAGGGGGCCCCGGATGGAAACGCAAATCGACCAGTTACGAATCAATTTTGACAATGAGGCGCTTTGGACGCTGAACCTCGCCCTGGCCCTTGTGATGTTCGGGATTGCCCTGGACCTGCGCCCCTCCGATTTCGCCCGGATCATGCGAAAGCCCCGTGCGGTGCTGACCGGTGTCTGCAGCCAGTTTTTGCTCCTGCCGGCCCTGACCTTTCTGTTGGTCTGGTGGTGGGAACCCCTCCCGAGCTTTGCCCTTGGGATGATCCTGGTGGCCTCCTGTCCCGGGGGGAACGTCTCCAATTTCATGTCGCACCTGGCGGGGGGAAATACCGCATTGTCCGTAAGCCTGACCGCCCTGGCCACCCTCTTGGCAGTAATCATGACCCCCCTGAACCTGCAGGTATGGGGCGGCTTATATGCCCCCGCCGCCGCCCTGCTTACCGAAGTACACATCGAACTATGGGAGATGATCCGGCTGGTAGCCCTGCTGCTGGGTGTTCCCCTCATTGCCGGTATGGCCTTCGGATCCTGGAAACCGGAGCTGGCCGCCCGGGTTTCAAAATATTTCAAAGCGGCCTCCCTGCTTTTCTTTGTGGTTCTGATTTTTATCGCCCTCTACAACAACCAGGACCAATTTATGGATTATATAGGGCTGGTCTTCGCCCTGGTGTTTTTTCACAACCTGGCCGCCTTCAGCCTGGGGTATTTTGGAAGCCGTCTGATGGGGCTTTCTCCCGGGGATGTAAAAAGCATCACCATCGAGACGGGCATACAGAATTCGGGACTCGGGCTGCTGCTGATTTTTACCTTCTTCGAAGGGTTGGGGGGGATGGCGCTACTGGCTGCATTCTGGGGAATCTGGCATCTGGTTTCCGGCCTGGCCCTTTCAGGGTTCTGGGCCAGGGTCATGGTCAGGAAGGAATCGGTTTTATGAAGGCCCTGCTGTACAGCGGCTTAAAAGCCCTTATCCGCATCGGTTTTTTTTGTTATTTCCGGGAAATCCGGATGCACGGCATTGAAAACGTTCCCCAGGACCGGCCTGTAATGTTGCTCCCCAACCACCAGAATGCCCTCATTGACCCGTTGTTGTATGCTGCCTTTGCCCGGGGTAGGAAACCCTATTTTTTAACCAGGTCCGATGTGTTTAAGAACCCGGTCCTGGGCTGGCTCTTTGAAGGGTTGCGGATGATGCCGATCTACCGGCTCAGGGATGGCAGGGAGACCCTTCAAAGGAACCAGGCCGTTTTCGAGCGCTGTGGGTCCCTTTTTGCACAGGGGGAGCATATCCTGCTCTTCCCCGAGGCCAACCACAGCCTGGTACGGCGGGTCCGCCCGCTCAGCAAGGGGTTTACCCGTATCCTCACGCAAAGCCTGGAGCGCTTCCCGCAGCTGGACATTCAGGTGTTGCCCGTCGGCGTCAATTATCAGGAGGCAGACGGGTTTCCCGATCGGGTGGCCTTTTACTTTGGAAACCCCTTCAGTGCGTGGGAATACGGGTCCGGAGAGGCCCTGGCTGCTGGCCCGTTGAAGGAGCGGGTCTATGATTCCCTGACCCGTCTTACCACACATATACCCCCCGGGGAAGACGCTGCTGCCTGGGAAACACGCCTGAAACAACAGGGGGTGGACTTCCTGGATCCCATCGGTGTGGACGCCATTATTTCAGGAAAAGCCAAACCGAATACGTCGGGAACGCATCGGAGGGGAAGGCCCCGCGGCCCCTGGGATATTCTATTCCGGCTGCTTAATGCGCCGGTCTGGATTCCCTGGCAGTGGATTGCAGCAAACAAGGTCCCGGAACCTGAATTTATGAGTACGTTCCGGTTTTTGTTCTTCCTGCTGGCCTTCCCCCTCTATTACCTTCTGATCTGGCTGGTAGTATCCCTGACCTGGAGTCCGGTATATGCCGTTTGCACGGTACTGGCCCTTTTTGCGCACAACCTGGCCTACGTTAAATACCGATAAGGACGGGCAGGTTCCGGCTTACATGATGTGGCCAAAGAAAATCGCGTTCATCAACAACTTGTTGGTCCCGTACCAGAACGCCCGGAAATTTGTGTTGTCTGTAAAGAGGACCACACGTCCCCGTCCCTGCCGCTTCACTTTGAAGGGTACACTTCCCGAGATCAACGCGGCATTTTCCTCTGAAATATAGCCGCTCATAAGGGGCGTTTCTGTGTACTGGATGGGGTTTTCAAAGCTGTCCTCAGCGGGTTCCAGGTAGATGTTGGTATTGCGAAACAACGGCAGGAGGTCATTCTTATACCCGTAATTTACCGGGTGAGACCGGTCTGTACGGGCCTCAAAGATGGCACCCCCGGTTACCTGGGCACCCTGGAATTCGTCTTTTTGTTCAAAGGATATGTTTTTCGCCTTCAGGGTATCGCGGCGGAATTCCAGGTCCAGGAATTCGTATTTGTCCATCCACCGGGCCACATTCCGGTACCCGATGAGCGTGCCGCCTTCGGAAACCCATTCCTTCAACCTGGCGGCCTGGTCCTCCGATAGCCCGCTTCCCTGGAAGGAAGGGATGATGATGTCCGTATACCGGCTCAGGTCAACCCTGCTGAGGTATTCCGTGTCGATTTTGGTGATTTTCATGTCGTACCGGGTGTCGAAAAGGTGCCAGATTTCCCCGGCATCGTAGGAGCGGATTCCACGACCCACCAGCAGGGCTACCTTCGGGGCGTTCACAGGGTCGAATTCCCGGCTTCCCAGGTCGATCCCAACCGTCACCCCTGTTTGTACCCCATCCACCTGTATGCCCGTTTCATGGGCGAGCTCTTTTAGGAGGTCATATAAGGCCCCGGAATCCATCTTTTGGCCCTGTACGGGGACCATGATGGTCCCGTAATCGTATTGCGTTTCGCCCATTGAAAAGCGCTCTTTGGCCACCTTGGCCCGCAATCCCTTTTGCAGGATTTCATTGAGGAACTTGGGGCTGTAGTACTCATGCCACTGGAACAGGTAGGCATAGTCACTCTGCCGGCTTACCCCGCCTTCCCTCGGTTCGAGGTCCGTGATGGCCGGGCCCGTTTCGGGCATTCGGCTGGTTTCCGCATAGTCGACATTGAAGGCCAGGGGAAAGGTCCAGGCAGAAATGTCATAGAAGATGCTGTCCGTAAACCGGGTGCGTTTTTCGAACATCGCCCGGATCAGCTTCGGGTTTTTCTGATCCATGGGAATGGCGTAACTGTACCCTTTTCGGAATTTTTTGCCACCGATTTCCGTATCCGCTTCCAGGGCGTGAAACCGGATACGATGCCTTTGGAGGATCTCCGCCAGGTGCCAGGTCTTGCCCCCGTCCATGGCATCGCCGAATACGATGGCTTTTGAACCCGCTTTTTCGTTTCGTATCTGCCGGTAGAAATCCCGCTGGTAGTCCAGGAGTTTCAGGCGCATGTTCCTGGCCGCTTCAATGGTGGAAAGGGCGGTGACAAACTGGTTGCGGATGGTGAAGGGAAAGGTGAGGATCCCGTTTTCACTTTCCTGAATGTGTCCCCGGGAACTTGCCTGTTCAAAAAGGATTCCGACACTTCCGTTTATATCGGGGAAACTCGAACCTTTTCCGTAGTAGTAATCGTCATAGTCTTCTTCTGAGTAGTACAGGGAGCCGATCTGGTTCAGGGCCCTGGCGTGATAGGTGCCGATCTCCGCAGTGAGCTCCTGGTTCCGGGCCGGGGTCAGGGGGTGTACGCGGGAAGGTTCCCCGGGTTGAAAGAAAAAGGTGGCATCGGTGCCCATTTCGTGGTGGTCCGTCAGGATGTTGGGGTACCAGTCGTGAAAGGTTTTGATCCGGGCCCGGCTTTCCGGCAATTGTACGGGGAGCCAGTCGCGGTTCATGTCAAACCAGTAGTGGTTGGTCCGGCCTCCCGGCCATACTTCCCGGTACTCCCGGTCATTCTCATCCGGGTTCAGGTTCATACTCCGGTTGGTATTGGCCCAGTAGGCAAAGCGTTGTAACCCATCCGGGTTGAAGGAGGGGTCCATCAATACCACCACGTCCTTCAGCAATTGTTCCATCTGCGGCCCCTGGCCCGCCGCCAGGTGATAGGCATACGCCAGGCCTGCATTCGCCCCGCTGGGCTCGTTCCCGTGGATTGAAAACCCCTGGTAGACCACTACGGGCATGCTTTCGATGTCCAGGGAGGATGCGCCTGATTCCGTAAGGGCCAGGTGCTGCTCCCGGATCTGTTCGAGATCCCTGTGGTTTTGAGGGGCGGTAATGGTCAGCAAAAGCAGCGGCCTACCCTCGAAGGTGGTCCCCCGGTTTTCGATGTGTACACGGTCAGAGGCTGCCGCAAGGGCCTTCATGTAGGCGACGAGCTTGTCGTGGGTGACGTGCCATTCCCCCACTTCGTGCCCGATCACGGATGCGGGTTTTGGGATGTCCGGGTCATAGGTGATCCCTTCCGGGAGGTAATAGGAGAGTTCGGGTTTTTGCTGGGACAGCAACAGCAGGGGGAACAGCAAAAAGCACCCCAGGAGTCTGAAAAACGCAGTGGTCATTTCGTCTTGTTTTTTGGTTCGGGGAATTCACCCCTGTTAGATGTTTGTAGCCTTCAACGGCCAGGTCCCCGAAGCGAAGGGGGTATAAAAAAAGGCCTTCTAAAGAGGCCTTTCCCTACATCTTGTTAGATCAGAGTTCTTCGAAATCCAGGTCCGTAAAGCGCTTTCCCGAAGCGTCCAGGGAACCGTTCGGGGAGAACCCGTCACTTTTAAAATTCTTTTGGTGCTTTTCGGAAATCACCTCGACGCCCTTTTCCTCGATAATGAAGTCCATCATCTCGTTCAGGATGGTCCGGAAGGACTCGAAATCTTCCTTATAGAGGTAGATCTTGTGTTTTTTATAGTGATAGGATCCGTCTTCGTGAGTGAATTTCTTACTCTCGGTAATCGTCAGGTAATAATCTCCGGCCTTTGTGCTCCGGACATCGAAGAAATAGGTTCTTCTGCCCGCCCTCAGTACTTTGGAATGTATCTCCTCCTGGTCCGTGAATTCTTTCTCACTCATAGTTCAGTTGCGGTTTAGTTAGGGTTCCAAAAATGTGAAAAAAATGCTAATTCAGCAACTTTTTCAGCTTTCTTTCCCCGACAGCTGCTTGATATAAAGCTCTTTGTAGTACCCGTTCTGTGCCATTAATTCATCGTGGGTGCCGGTCTGGAGTACCCGGCCGTTCTCAAGGACGATGACCTTGTCCGCATGGATGGCTGAGGAGACCCTGTGGCTAACGATCAGGGTGGTTTTGTGACGGGATGCCTTTTTGAGGTTGGACAGGATGGCTTCT
>JAWWDW010000040.1:0-9200 GCA_033719735.1 Robiginitalea sp.
AGTCCCCCCTCGAAGTTCCAATTATATAATCTGTCCCCTCCAATACCGGGCCTGGTCTCACATACACGCTGGCTCCGGGTAGGGGTTTTATCATATATCCCCATTCAAGTTCTATTAAGGGGGGGTAGGCATCTCCCTTATGATCAATTGCAACCTGAGGGTCAACGATAAGCCAATTTGAACCTTTGCCAAGAAGCCATACAAAGCACAAATGATCCGACCGCGTTCCTACAATTTCTTTATTCGTCTTTTAGTTCATTCATCAATTTATCCGCAAACGAGAAGGAGAGTCCAAGGATAAACCGCCACTCACTGAACGTAACCTTTGCTTCAGAGTTACCCTCGGGGGGGCCACCCCCCTCGTCAGGAAAGTCGAGTTGGTTATTGAACGTGCTCGATGCGCCTTTATAATTTGCTCCGAGGGTAATATCTACTGCCTTTGTATTGATGACAATGCCTCCGCCCAAATGATAAAAATCTGCCTGGAAAACAGAATTACTGGTGGTTTCTTCAAAATCAGACAACCAGTTTATAATACTTGGTACAGCAGAAGCGTCCGAGGCAAAACTTCCATAAGCCGAAACTTTTTCACTGAAATACCACTCTATTCCCAACCCATAATTAAGAACCGATTCCAGACGTTCCTGTACGGCAAACCTCACGGTTTCCCCGGTGCTCTGACCGGTGAAGGGGACTATTTCCAGGATGGTGTATTCCGGAATCTTATTATACCATTCTGCGCTTAGGTGAAAAAGTCCATTCTTGAAAGGGATTCCCATACCAAACCCGACGGCAAGCGGCGTTTTGTATCGCGTCTTCAGGTCATCCTGAACATTGAAAACATATGCGTCGTCTGCCATTCCATCCCCTGAGGTATCAACGCCCACCAGATAATCTTCAATCAGGATGGATCCAGTGCCAAACAAATTAATCCGGGGGGTTGTAATGGTCAGACCGAATCGGATCGTTTCGAGATCCAGGGCCATTCCCAGCTTCCATAGCAACCCATAAGAGTCATAATTATACCTACGATTCACCGAATAGTATCCAGCCTGGTTGAATTCATTAAGCGCATTCATGCTAACACCAAGTAACTTGGATTTATCCAGGGTAGATATGAAGGTTGACAATCCAAAACCGAATTTTGAAGAGGTTGGGGGTGCCCAGGTAAGCCCTATCCATTCCTCTTTAAAATCCGTATTGATGTCGAGTTTGGCATTGAAAAGATCCTGGTTTCCGGGCAATCCTTCAATAAGATCACCCTCTCTTTCAATACGCGTAAAAAAATCCACGTTACTGCGTTGACGCGTGAGGAACGAATAGGCGAATTTGTGATTTTTAAGGAAAGGCACCTTAAACGTACCGGCTACCAGGCTGGGTGCCCCCCCAAATTTGGATTGATTTAATTTTATTCCTTCTGAATTATCCTCAATTTTAAGGGTCTTCCACTCATATACTTTTGCACTTATGGCAAAAGCGGGATTTTTAATCATCCCCAGCCTGC
Source organism: Robiginitalea sp. (assembly GCA_033719735.1). Classification (GTDB taxonomy): domain Bacteria; phylum Bacteroidota; class Bacteroidia; order Flavobacteriales; family Flavobacteriaceae; genus Robiginitalea. The sequence continues at coordinate 1,505 of JAWWDW010000040.1, forward strand.
CCGGATTGTAGAAAACGGCACCCAGATCCTCCACACTTGCATTAACGGTTCCGCTCAATAACATGGATCGGTTGCCGTAATTTTCAGACCAGTAATGCCCGTCCTGGGCTGTTAGACTTCCGATAGAATTCAGAAAGAAAACAGTGAGAAGGATTGAAAATGGTTTCATAACAGTGCAAATTAACAGATAGGTCCTTTCAACCCTGGCATTTATATATGAAAATCCGCACTTTTCTAAAGTGCTATATCCCAGTGAAATATCACCTGACTTTGTATAAAAAATTAATGAAAATATCTGTTATTTTCATGCTTAAACCTCCATTTGGCACATCGTCATCGTGGCCACCAAAGTGATCCAATCCAGGTAACTGCAAAGCGTTTCGGCATTTATGAGGTTGGTTTGAATCGTGTGCCAGTGCATTTCTTTTAATTTAGGTATTAGTCCTTAGGGAAGAAATCTCCGTTGTTCCCTTGGGAGCATTAATGGACGATACAATTTTCCTTTTTGTATAGCCTTTGAATTAACACTTTCCTTCCTTTTGCCAATTATTCATGTTAAGTGTCAAATACATTCGTATTCGTATTATGAAATCTATTTTCAGAAGCGGTTTCTGTTATACTATTCTCGAACCCGGCCGAGCGACCGACAAAGGTCCAGTGGACCTTTGACAGCGAGGAGCGAGATGGTGCGCTGGCAAATTTCCCACCCCGATTTTAAAGTTGCTTTTCCTTTTAACCGAATCGCTGGCAGCCTTCAATCCGGACCTTTACAGACAATACAAGAGTTTATATCCCTCTGTATAATTGAACCAATTCAAAAAGAAAGGAATCCATGGTGGGTCTCTTTCTTAAAGAAGTCTATGTTACTAAAAGTCACTTGGGCAGCGGCTTCTTAAAAAATGGAGGGCTGAAAATTGTCACCCCGATTTCCAGGCGGGCCCCCCGACCTTGCCCGGAAAAGTTATTTCCATAGGTAATGGCCGGAATAATAGTGCCATTGGGTTCCCACCGGATCCCGACTTTGTATTCCATAGGAGAAAACAAAGAGCCTTCCGTACCGTATATCTCCCCAACCACGGCGGATTTGGGAATAATGCCATAGGCAGCCACCCGCGTTGAGTAGGTAAAGCCCCAGCCATTTGGCACGCCTTCCTCACTGCTGAAGTCATATACCAATCCGGGCATCAAATCCCAGGAAATCGTATTGTTGAATAATGGAAATGTCAGGGCAACGGCAGACCATAAATTGCGATGCAACTCCACGAACTCGGTTTTTGACCAGTACCCCGGCGCCCTCCCAAATCCCAGAAAAACACCACCACCTCCATTTTTGGACTCGTTTTGGCGAAACATATACTTAGCATACACGGTTGTCGTAAAATTCGACGGGATACCCTGGGAGGCATCTTCTTTAAAAAGCGTAGCCTGCGCAAAAAACTCGAAGTTGGGGATAAGGGCGATCGATGCAATCAGCCCGGAATTACGAAGGCCGGCGGTTATGGTGGTGGAAACCGTACCATGAGGCATGGCCAGGTAATTGTCCGAGTTGAATTGCTGGGCAGAAAGGAGGGACCCTTGAAATACAAGAAAAATAAAAAGGCCCCTACGAAAATATCTTCCAATCATGGTAAAATAAATTTTAGGGGCCCTCCCGTATGCAACAAACAAGAATGTTTTATGCGCCGTCCTAATTGGTTTGCCCCAAATCCGGCACAATGGCAATTAATTGTAAAAACGTCAAATCTGGCTTACTATAAACCTAACCCCAGGGGTGGTGATTCCTGAACTCAAATGGCTTCTTTCACTTTTTTAGAGACCTTCCGAATCTGGAATCCGATCACGATCTGCGCAATACCCGCCATGACCAGTGCCAGTCCCACAAAGATGCTCAGCGTTGAAACGGCGTACAAGGGGTTTACCAGCACCATAAAGGCGAGGATGGTGGTCAGGACTCCCGAAAAAAGGATCCACCCCCAGTTTTTAACCCCGTCCCTTTTCAGTTCAAAGGAAATCGAAATGGCAGAGAAGCCCCGGAACAATAGCCAAAAGCCTACAAAGAAAGCCAGGACGATCATAGACGCCCCGGGGTTGGCCAGCAAGGCAATCCCCAGGATCAGCTCCAGGATCCCGCCTGCCAATTGCCACCCCCAACCATCGAGGGACTCCCTGTTGGAGATTGAAAAGGCGATCGCACCAATACCGCTAACGATATAAATGATGGCAAAATAGATCGCAAAGGTGACAAAGCTTTCCACGGGGGACTGTAAGACCCAGAACCCCAACAGGAGGAAAAGGATACCCAAAAGGACCCCTACCCACCAGTATTTAAGTGTTTCGCCGATTTTTGAAATTGCATTTTCCATAATAGTTGAGATTTAGTTGATTATTGGTGAATGTTCAATTGATTAAAGGTGAACTTTGCTTTGGACCGAAACCTCACCCCGGGCTTCAGGCATTTTCTGCTAAAACAAATATTTGATCATAAGCTGTAAGCGATTTCCAGTCCCGGAAGCCCCATCTCCGTTATTTCTTTGGAGCGTCATGAATTCGATCCCGGCATTTACCGATTTTATAGGGGACCAGATAAGGTTGGCATGCAGGGAATGACCACTTTTGAGGGCATCAGGACTCCGGAATTCAGATGGATCAAGCCCAAACCATGCAGTACTCACATTGGCCATCAGCGCACGTGATATATTATATGAAAGTCCTCCGGTCAGGTTCCATGCCGGCATGGTTTCGAGCTTGCCATCAGGGTTCAGGATAGCAGCGGCATTGGTGCCGAGGGCAGTAACCACATTGGAACCCCAACCGTCTCCATAGGATCCTACCCAGGAGAAATAGAATTTGTCTTTAATCAGGTATTCGCGCCCACTGAAGGTGACCCCCCAACCCAGGGCTGAATCATCCGGTCCATCCCCCTGGCCATCCCAACGTATCTGGTAGACAGAGGCACTCAGGAACAAACGACCGCCCATGGCAGTGTTCCTGGTAATCCTCCCAATCAACATCGGCAGCGAATTACTCGCCTGTCCCTCAAAACCGTTCGGGTCTATCTCCGGAAAATCATTCATTTCAATAGCTACAGCGTAATTCATCTTATCGTCGATGTCGTCTTCCCATCGGATTTGGTCCCTCCTGATGCCAACAATGGCATCGCCTGCGGCAAAATCTATGGTCGTCGGGATCGCGAAGACATCCGTCTGGGTCCCCCAGGTACGCCCTACCAGCAACCGTCCAATAACCGCATAGATATGCCTTAAACGGAGCGTCTGGTAGAAGCCGCTCCGCTCCAGGTTATAAAAATCAAATTCGAAATAGAACCGCATCGGAACTCCGGCCTCGTTAATGCTCCGAACATCGAAATGCATACGGGATTCACGGGCATGCATATTCATATAGCCCTTTTGGGGGGGGCGCCCGTCCCCGGGGATGGGTACGTTCTTGATTTCATACTGGAATCGGTCATAGCCACCGTCAAAGTCCTGAATGTAATCGACCTTTAAGTATCCGCCTATGGACATTCGCGTATTGGATCCGAATAACGGCCATGATTTGGGGAAGGAAGCGTCGATCAGGTCCTGCCCCGTATAATCGATCATGTTGTCCCGAAACTGATCGATGCGGGCGGTGTCCGTTTCCTGGATCTTGAGGGTGTCTCCACGCTTCCACTGCTGGGCGGAAACGCTTTGTGAAATACCGATGAGGAGTATGAAAAGTATGTGATAAAGCGTTGGTCTTTTAATCATCCTGCCGGGGGATTCCATTTTAGTTGATTTCATCGGTTTGACTGACTATATATTTCCATTTGGACAAGCATCTGCCATTAGGAGGGAAGCAAACCACCTCATCGGGGTAATTTTAAATAGGCGTCCCCCATGAGGTGGTTTTATACCGCCAACACGACGGACAATCAGTTGCTTTGCTTCTTAAAATGCTTCGGATGTGTATCCGGATGGGGCATCCCTACCTCTCCTGGAATCTCGACACCACCCATGAACTGCTCAGCCCATTTTTCAGGGCTTAAGGGTTGAAATTTGGGTTCGGTTTTCTCAAATCGAATAGGCATTCCCGGAAATACCGGAAGCACGCGGTCTTCCTGTACGACGACCGTACCATGCACAATTACAGCTTGCATTCCGGTGGTAGGCTTCCAGGCCTCCTCGTAGGTGGAGTTATCTGTGACGGTCTCCGGGTCAAAGACCACGATATCTGCGACCATGCCTTGCTGCATCCGACCCCGTTCCTGCATGCTTTTCAGGCCCATGTCACCCAGGTGTTTGGCAGAGACGTAGGCGAGTTGTGAAAGTATGTCCATGAGCGGGATATCCTTTTCCCGGGAATAGCGAAGGGCCAGCCCGCGTGCCCCGGCGGTTCTGGGGTGCAGCCCTTCGAGCGAGTCGTAGGGCGTATCCCATGGGGCATCATGGTCCAGTGCCATCAACGCATCGTTCGCCAGCGCAACACCCTTGAGCCGCAGCCACTTCTCGATGTTTTCCTCAGGCTGCTTGTAAATCAGGAGCTCCTTGCCCGGATCCAGCTTCAGGAACTCATCTTTTGACAGGTATTTCCCTGTTACAGGGTCCATAACGGACTTGTCGTACTCATATCCGAGCTGGTCCTCGAAGATTTTGGGTTGCAGGAACACCGCCCCGGCATTCGTCTGACCCGCCGTATAGGGATAGATCTCTCCCCATATGTTGAAACCCCGCTCCTGGAGGTTCATGATGATTTCGTGGATCACGTCCCAGCCGGCATTGTTGTAGTGGCACACCAACACCGGTGCCCCAAGGGACACGCCGTTTGCAATGATTTCCTGGGCACCGATGGGTTCGGTGGTGCTGGTTCCCATGGTTTGACGGTTGTGGGCGCCGTACTGTCGGCCATACCTGGCCCCGACCTTCTGGGCTTCGTAAACCTCCCTTGCAGAGGCCCCGTCCCGGAAATATCCAAGGGTTGCGGCCACCCCGAGGGCGCCATCGGCCAGGCCCTGATCGATAACTTTTAAAATTTCGTTTTCCTGCTCCAGCGTTGGCGTGGTTTCGGCCCACCCGTTGTATTTCGCACGGCATTCCAGCCCTCCCGGGGCGTCATACATCTCGGCACAGTTGTCGATGACCTGGGACCGGGCGCCTTCATGGCTCGATGCGGTACCGTAATTGGCCTGAGACTTGCCGTCCCGTTCTGCATACCACTCATCCACACGGCTGCCCACGGTGCCGAATTCCAGGTCGAAGGATGTCGTGACCCCATCGCGCAGGGCTATCTTGTATCCCATCGTACGCTGCCAGTGGTTGTGGGTGTCGATGAAGCCCGGAGCGACTACATGGCCTGTGGCATCGATGGTTTCCTTGCCTGAAATCTCTGATTCCGTAATCAGGGCAATCCTGCCATCGAGGATCCCCACATTTCGGATGCCATCGAAGTTCGTCTCCGGATCCATGACCCGCCCATTGAGAATGACCATGTCAAATTCTGTGGAGGCCGGGGGCGGTCCATTTGAATTGCGTTCCTGCCCGTGGGCAGGTTGAAGTGTCAATAAACTGCTGATCCATAGAATTGCCAGGATTGGCAGCCAGGAAAAATGCGCTTTTGTTGTTGTAATTTTCATTCTTAAGTGTTGCATCGTACTCTATTTATTATTGGACATTGGTTTAGTATCCCCCAACTATTATTCCTCCTCCCACGGCACGGGAATACACTCGCCACCCGGGATCTCTATCGAAACATTGTAGACGGCCTCCCAGGCTTCCTGGCTAACGGGTTCGAAGCGGGGTTTATCGACCGGCTCGTAGCGGATGGGCTGCCCCGGGAAGACCTCGATTGCCTTGTCTTCCTTGACCACCTGGACCCCATTGACAATCACCGACTTAAACCCGGTCGATGGAATTGACCCGTTCTCAAAGGTCGAGTTTTCGGTCACGGTCATCGGATCGAAGACCACGATGTCGGCCACCATGCCCTCCTGCATTCTTCCGCGCTCCTGCATGGCTTTCAAGCCGGTATCCCCCAGGTATTTGGCCGCATTATAGCTGAGGATCGAAATGACCTGCATCATTGGAATGGCGTGCTCTCGTGCCAGGCGCAGTGTCATGGCACGGGCTCCTGCGCTTCGGGGGTGCATGTTGCCGAACTCCTCCCAGGGCGTATCCCAGGGTGAGGTGAGGACGTTCATCGGGGCCATGGCATCACTTGCCATCGTAGTCCCTTTGAGCTTCAGCCATTCAACGGCGTCTTCCGGCGGCATCTTCCACAACAGGATTTCCTTGGTAGGCGTCTCCTTTACAGCTTTGGCATACGTTTCCCGGGTATAAAATTCCCCGGTTTCCACATCCTGCAGTGTATTCTCATAGGTATGTCCCAATCGGTCGACCCAGTTCTCAGGCTGGAGGAAGACGGCGTTAAGCGTTGTGGATCCGGCGGCATACGGATAGATTTCTCCCCAGACGTTATGCCCCTGCTCTCTTAACCGAGTGAGTAGCTCATGTACGAGGCGCCAGCCAGGATTATTGAAATGTGAAACTACAACCGGAGCGTCAAGTGCCATGGCATTGGCGATGAGCTCCTGCGCCCCGTTGGCTTCCCCCACATCATTATCCGGCGTGTACCGGGTATGCGCCTGGTATGCGCGCCCATAACGGGCCGCAACCTTCTGTGCTTCATAGACCTCGCGCGAGCTGATGCCCTCTCTCATATAGCCAAGGGTGCTTGCGATACCGACGGCGCCTTGCTGCAGGCCCTCGTCCATAATCTGAAGGATCTGGTTGCCCTGCTCGAGTGTCGGCTTGGTCAGGGCCCACCCCTGAGCTTCTGAACGGGTGCGAAATGCATCGATATCGCTGTAAGGGTCGGTGCCATCCAACACCGCAGCACGGGCAAATTCATGACTTGAACCGGTGCCATAGTTCGCCGGCGACTTGCCCGCCCGGTCTGCGTAGTACTGGTCTATCTTATTCCCTGCGCATCCCAATTCGAGATCCATGTTGGAGGTCAACCCGTCGCGGATACCGATCTTGTATCCGAGCAAGCGCTGCCAGTGGAAGTGGGTGTCTATGAACCCGGGGGCCACCACCTGGTCGGTGGCGTCGATGGTTTCTTTCCCGGAGATCTCATCTTCCGTAATCAGGGCAATCCTGCCATCGAGGATTCCCACATTCCGAACGCCATCGAAGTTCGTTTCAGGATCCATGACCCGGCCATTTAGGATAACCACGTCGAACTCTGTGGAAGCCGGGGGCGGCGTGTACTTCGTTTCATCTTTAGCCTGTTCATTGCCACAACTTGAAGCAATAACAACTAAAAATGCCATTACAATAAATTGAAAGGTCTTGTTCATAGTAGTATTAGTTTTAATTGAGTTAGGTGTTCGTATTGAATACAATTCTTGTGGTAAATCCATGTATTTCGTCTACCTTCTGATAGCCTTGCCGGCGGCCACCTCCGTTTGTAACCGCCCCTGGTCGACAACCCGTTGCCCATTGACCAACAGGGTTTGCACGCCCACGGCAGGTTGATTGGGTTTTTCATAGGTGCCCATATCTGCGATGGTATTGGGATCAAATACCACAATATCAGCATCCATCCCTTCCTGCAACCTTCCTTTCTTTTTCATCTGGGGCACAAATCCCTCCAGGGTCTGGGCCGGCATTAACGATATTTTTCGGATCGCCTCACTCAGCGTCATAAGGTTTCTTTC
>JAWWDW010000041.1:0-9043 GCA_033719735.1 Robiginitalea sp.
GACTGAGCAACCCCTGCTAAATCACTATGAGGCCTATTACAAGCAAATGCGATCCCAGGGAGATGTCCGCGGGGTGATCAACGCGCTGACCCACCTGTACGTCCTGCAACCCTCTGTGGAGCGAAGGGATACCCTGGCCTATGTGTATTCCAACAACAACCAGCACATGCAGGCCCTCAATACGGTGGGGATTGAACTGAACCCCGAAGATTCGGACCTCGCCCTGCAGGTAAAGGCGATTTCCCTGAAATCCCTGAACCAGCCCAGGAGGTCCCTGGAGCAGTTTAAGCTGATGTACGAGCGGGCCCCGAATCCCTACATCGCCTACGAAATTGCGGACCTCAAGATCCAGATCGGGGACAGCCCCGGGGCCCTGTCCGATATCGAATACGGCATCGACAATTCCAAAGAGGATATGAAATACGCCTTTTACGAAAGGCAGCAGCCTTATGAAGTTCCCTTAAAAGCGGCTTTTATCCACCTGAAGGGTCTTGCCCAGTACAACATTGACAAAACCAACATCGACCAGGCCATCGCAAGCTTTGACGAAGCCCTCAAAATGGCTCCCAATTTTAACCTGGCCAGCCTGAGCAAGCAGGCCCTTGAATCCAGGAAAGGGGCAGCCCAAACGGAGCAAAAGCAGGATTAGAGCAGGTTCCCGGGCGGGTTACTCCTCCATCTCGAGCAGGAGGTCCCGAAAGCCCAAAGCCACACCATTGGTCCAGCCAAACCCGTCCTGGTTGGGGTATTCCCCACCCCCTGAAAGCAGGGTGGTATCCACCACATTGTACTTTTCCATCATCTTGCCCTCTTCCCTGTATACACGGCGGTTCAGGGCCAGCCAGCGCTCCATGATATCGCGGGCTTCCGAAGTATACCCATAGTTTAACAGCCCGCGGACAGCCATCCATTGCAAGGGAGCCCAACCGTTGGGAGCATCCCACTGCTGACCTGTAATCCTTAAGGTGGAAACCAGGCCGCCGGGCTTCAGGAAATCTTCCATCAGGTGGTCCCTGACCTTTTCAGCCTGTTCCCTGCCGGCAATTCCAAAAAACAACGGGTACACCCCGGCCAGGGTGATTTCCCCGCAACGGCTGTTGCTGGTGAAATTGAAATCCTTGTAGAAGCCCACCTGGGGATCCCACATCATGGTATTGATCAGCCTTTTCCGGGATTCAGCCCGTCCTTCCAGTTTTTCGGCAGATTCGGTATCGCCCTGCTCCCGGAATCCCTCAGCCAGCTCTTTTTCCATGAAATACAACAGCGAATTCAGGTCCACAGGCAATACGTTGGCGGTCTCCGTGGAGGCAAATTCCCCTTCGCGGGCATACCAGCGACTGCTGAAATCCCATCCGGATGAGGCGGCCGACCGCAAGTGCCCGAAGAGGTTTTGCCGTTCTTCCTCCGCAAGGTCCTCCGCCAGCTGATAGTCTTCTCCATAGGATTCGGGCCTGGGGGTATTCGCGCTGTCCCAGAACCGGTTCATAAGGCTGGATTCATTCACCCGAAAGACCCGGTTGGCGACCTGTCCTGCGGCAAGGGCTTCGGATCCTTCCATCCAATACTCGTATTCCCTGGCCACATGCTGAAAGTAGTGTCCCTGAAGGCTGCTGTCTTTCGCTTCAAGCATATCCACCATCAGGGCAAAGAACGGGGGCTGGGAACGGGTCAGGTAGTAATCCCGTGTGCCATTGGGTATAAAGCCCAGGGAATCGATCAGATGGGCAAAATTTCCGAGCATATCCCGCGCGATATCCATGCGGTTGTCCGAAACCAGGCCGATCATGGTAAAGTAGCTGTCCCAGTAATAGATTTCCTTAAAGCGACCCCCGGGCACGATATAGGGATAGGGCAAGGGGATTCGCGAAGTGTTCGGGTTCAGGGTGTCCGGACCCCGCATAAGGACATTCCACATGGCACTGATATGTCCATACATATCCCGGCTCATGTCCGTCTCAAAAGCGGATGCCTCACTTCCCGGATCTGAAAAGTGCTCCTGTACAAATTCTTCCAGATCAAACCTGAGCCGTTCCCGCTCTTGCAGGTAGAGCCGTTCCAGCTCCCTGAAAGGCCGGTCCCTGGTCAAATCCACAAAGGTCTTGGAGTCCTCAAAGATGCGGGCGAGCTGTACGTCCCTGAATAGCTCCGTCTGATAAAACGTATCTGCAGTTACGGTAATCTCCGGAGAGGGCCGGCACTGGCTTGCCAGCAAGGCACTGAGAAACAGCAGAAAAATGATGTTTCTTTTTCTCATGGGGTCGGGATGAATTAGTTTGGTTGCCTTAAAAGTAAGGAACTTCTCAATACGCTGTCACGTTCCTTTTTAAGTTCGATCGCGCCATCCACAGTTTCGTTCGGGATGGTGAGTGATAATACATAGTGTGCGATCTTCCACTCCCCTCCTTCCTTAACGACTACCCCGGATCCCCTGCACAGCTGCATCCAGGTATCGAGCAATTCGTCGAACCAGGCTACCTGTCCCCCGTTCCCAAGGTACACATGCCTTTGCAGGGGCGTAAATGCCCACGCCTTCCCCCGGTCAAAATAGGGTTTTGAGAAGGACATAAATGCTGCTTTGTCCCAGTGTTCAGTCGCATCGGTCCCCACAAAGACCGCCCCTGCCGTCATTTTGTCGAAATAGTCCTGAAAGCGGGCATTCGCCGCCGCCTCGTGCCAGGAATCCAGCACCTGGTCTATCTTTTCTTTTTCGGCCTGTTGTGCCTGCAGGACCCCTACGACCATACTGAGCACAAGGGTGAGTGTTCTATTCATTTTCAAAGATTTCTGGGCTGAGGGTGTTTCGGACGATGACATTGAATTGCTCCCTGAGGGCGTTGTAGGCACTCATGAGTTCCCGGAGTGGTTCCTGATACTCCAGCCGGTAAAACAGGGCAGCCTCCAACTTGCCCAGATAGGTTTGGATCACCTTGAGTCGGCTCCGGACAGCAGGCCGGTCAAATGCCTCGGGAAACGTGCTTTCTTCAAGTCGTTTGCAAATTTGGTTGAGCTCTTCCAACAGCAGCTTCATCTCTTCCTCATTTTGGGCCTCTGCTAAAACGGCAATGCGCTCTTCAAGGGACTGGTACTCTGCCCAACCATCCAGGATTTCGCGTGCCATTGCATCTATTTGCGCAGGTGCGGGCAACTCCTCAGCCTCGCGGACCGTGGATTCCTGAGGGGTTTCCTGTACCTGCTCCACCCTGTTGTTACAGGCGGAGAAAAGGAGCAGGATCAGTATAAAAACAGAGATTTTGGACATAAGGCGAATGTACAAATTTTAAGAAGAGTTATCTTTACGCCCGCTGCCTTTAAATGCATCCAGCTATGCCGAAAAAAATATTGATCCTGGGGGCTTGTGGCCAGATTGGCACGGAACTCACCCTGGAATTGCGTTCCCGCTACGGGTCGGAATCCGTCATTGCAAGCGATATCCGTGAGGGGCAGGGTGAAATGATGCAGTCGGGGCCTTTTGTCACCCTGGATGCCACGGATGCCAGGGCTATAGCGGATGTGCTGGATTCACATGAGATTTCCGAGGTGTACCTGATGGCGGCCATGCTGAGTGCCACGGCTGAAAAGAACCCTTTCAGGGCCTGGGACCTCAACATGACCTCCCTTTTAAACGTATTGGAACTGGCTCGATCGGGAGCATACACCAAACTCTTCTGGCCCTCCAGTATAGCGGTTTTCGGCCCCACCACCCCCCGCGTAAATACGCCGCAGTCTACCATTATGGAGCCGACCACGGTGTACGGGATCAGCAAATTGGCCGGAGAAGGCTGGTGTTCCTATTACCACCGAAAATTTGGCGTGGATGTCAGGAGTCTCCGGTATCCCGGCCTGATCAGCTGGAAAACACAACCCGGGGGCGGCACCACGGATTACGCCGTGGAAATCTACCAGGAAGCCCTCGCTTCAGGTGCCTACCAGTGTTTTGTGAGCGGGGATACCCGCCTTCCCATGATGTATATGGACGACGCGATTTCCGCCACCCTGCAATTAATGGATGCCCCCCCGGAGCGCATTGGGGTCCGGACCTCCTACAACCTGGGTGCCGTGAGTTTTACCCCGGCCCAGATGGCGGAAAGCATTCGGGAAGAAATCCCGGATTTTCAGATCAGCTACACCCCGGATTACAGACAGGAGATCGCGGACACCTGGCCCGAGAGTATCGATGATTCCAAAGCACGTGAGGAGTGGGGTTGGCAGCACCGTTTCGGACTGGAAGATATCACCCGGGAAATGCTCTCCCGTCTGCGAACAAATTCCTAGGGAAGCCTACTCCCTGACCGGTTGGTATTTCAATTTCTTTTCAATGGTGGTGATCATGGCCAGGGCGATATCCCTGCCGGTGGCGTTTTCGATTCCCTCCAGCCCGGGTGATGAATTTACCTCCAGCAACAAAGGCCCCCGGTTGGAACGAATGATATCCACCCCGGCAACCGTGAGGTTCAGTATTTTCGCGGCCTTGACCGCCAGTTTGCGCTCTTCCCTGGTGATTTTGACTTTTCCGGCCTTCCCCCCCTGGTGGATGTTTGCCCGGAATTCCCCTTTTGCAGCCTGTCGCTGCATGGAGGCAACGACCTTGCCATCGATCACCAGACAGCGGATGTCCTGTCCATTGGCTTCCTTGATGAATTCCTGCACGAGGATATTGGTCTGCACGCTTTTGAATGCGTTGATCACGCTTTCGGCGGCTTTGTTGGTCTCAGCAAGCACCACCCCCTTACCCTGCGTACTCTCCAGCAGTTTGATGATCAGTGGGGCCCCATTGACCATTTTGATCAGGTCCTTGGTGTCATTGGGGGACTTGGCGAACCCGGTGATGGGAATATGCAGGTCGTGCTTTGCAAAAAGCTGTGAGGCGAACAGTTTGTCCCGGGACTGGTTGATGGCTTCTGCAGAATTGAGGCAATACACCCCCAGGTTGTGAAACTGTCGGATCAGGGCACAGGCGTAAAAGGTCACAGAGGGTTTGATCCTCGGGATGATCGCGTCAAACTCATTGAGGATATTCCCGCCCCGATACCTGATTTCAGGCGCATTCGCGTCCAGTTTCATGTAGGCGAGTTCCACGTTTAGAAAAACCATGTCATGCCCGCGGTCCTCCCCTGCCTCCATGATGCGGCGGTTGCTGTACAGGTTCGGGTTGCTCGCCAGCAGGGCGATTTTCAATCCCGTCTTTTTCTGGATATATGGGGCATAAGCCTTATCGAGATCCTCCTGTGAGAAGTCCCCCATCAACAACATTTGGCCAGGGTCTACCACATAGCGCCCGGAAAGGGCTTCCCTGCCGAGCAACATGCGAAAGTCCATGTTATCCCGGTTGGTAAGGGTCAGTTCGATGTCGAATTTTTGATCCCCGAGCCTTAGCGGGGTCCTGACCACCAGGCGTTCTTCAGAAACTCCGGAAGAACTCCGTACCGTTCGCCTGTCTATAAGGGGGGCCTCGCAGGGAATGGTGATCCTACGGTCCTTTTGCAGTGGGTGTACCTCAAACTGAACCCATTCATGCCCACCCCGCATCACAATTTTGGTGTTGGAGGCCTGAATGGACGAGGTTTTTGCCCCGGAGTCCACGCGGGCCTTGATGGCCGGGATGCCGAGATCATCGAAAACACACCACTCCTCACTCCCCAGTACAGAAAGGTTATTCATAATGTATCGTATTGCGTATTTGAGGTTTAAAGAGCATGTGATCAAAAACGCATCGGTCGACTCCTGATGCAACTCTCACAAAGGGCACTAAAATGGTTTCAGCCAGGGATATGCGAGAGGCGTTATTCGTCATCTTCCTCGTCGAGTTCGATATCCGGGATGGCCTCCGGATCATCCTCGTCAAACCCGGAATAATCCTCCTCATCATAATTGGCCATGGTCATTTCCAGCTTGGCGCTGATCTTTACCAGGTATTTGGTGTCCTCCGTAAGGACCTCCACGGCCTCTACCCGTTCCCCGTGGGAATTTCTGAAGGTGATGATGTCGGCATCATCATACCCGTCGGGGTACCTGTCTACCAGAAGTTTGAGAACTTCCGGGGTAAGTTTTTTAAAATCTACTATGACGCGCTTGAGGTTGTCCATGCTTACATGTCCAAAATATAAGCAAAAATTAATGGTGCAACAATAGTGGCATCGCTTTCAATGATGAATTTTGGGGTGTCAATCCCGAGCTTTCCCCAGGTAATTTTCTCATTCGGAACGGCTCCCGAGTAGGATCCATAGCTGGTGGTACTGTCACTTATCTGGCAGAAATAACTCCAAAAGGGGGTGTCGGTTCGCTCCAGGTCCTGATACAACATGGGAACCACGCAAATGGGAAAATCCCCGGCAATCCCTCCTCCAATCTGGAAAAAACCGATCCCTTCGGCTGAATTCGCCGTATACCAGTCTGCCAGATACGTCATATACTCGATGCCGGATTTTACCGTCTGGGCCGAGAGTTCCCCCTTCATGACATAAGAAGCAAAAATATTGCCCATGGTGCTGTCTTCCCATCCGGGACATACCAGGGGGAGGTTCTTTTCAGCTGCCGCATACATCCAGGAGTCCTTCACATCGATTTCATAATACTGCTCCAGCACGCCGGAGCGCAATAGCTGGTACATGTATTCATGCGGGAAATAGCGCTCCCCGGATGCTTCCGCGTTTTTCCACAGTTCAAAGATATGCGCCTGTAAGCGCCTGAAAGCCTCTTCTTCCGGAATACAGGTATCGGTAACCCGGTTAAGTCCCTTTTCAAGCAATTCCCACTCATCCTGGGGGGTCAGGTCCCGGTAGTTCGGCACCCTTTTATAGTGCGAATGTGCTACGAGGTTCATGAGGTCCTCCTCCAGGTTTGCCCCGGTGCAGGAGATAATATGGACCTTGCCGCGGCGGATCATTTCCGCAAAAATCCGTCCCAACTCAGCCGTACTCATGGCCCCCGCCAGGCTGACGAGCATTTTGGAGCCCCGGCTTAGCTGGTCTTCATACCCTTTGGCGGCATCCACCAGGGCTGCCGCATTGAAATGCCGGTAATAGTGTGTGATAAACTTTGAAATCGGGCCTTTAGTAGTCATCTTCGTCAATTAGTCTGTTGAAGTTTTGTTGCCGGTCCTCCTGCTCAAAGTCCGCCCCGGGCTCAGGCTCCCCCTCTGCAGCTGCAAACTTGTAGGACAGCATTTTGTAATACAGTTTTGCCGCCAGGAAGTCCGAAGACCGCTCGTTCGGATTGGGGCATAATTCCACCAGGTCAAAACCAACCACATTTTTCTCTTCGAAAACCTTGTACAAAAATTCCAGGGTTTCGTACCAGAAAAGGCCTCCCGGCTCCGGGGTTCCTGTAGAGGGCATGATGGAAGGATCGAGGCCGTCCAGATCGAAGGTGATAAACACGTTTTCCGTCATCAGGTCTATGGCCCGGTCCATCCAGAATTCATCGGTTGCCATCTCATGGGCGAAGAAGGTTTTTTCCTCTTCCATATAGGTGCGCTCGATGGCATCCATACTGCGGATCCCCACCTGGATCAGGTTGGTGGTTTGAGAGGCCTCGTGCAGCGCACATGCATGGTTGAACGGGGTTCCCATATATTCCTTCCTCAAATCTGCATGGGCATCGATCTGCAGGACGGTGAGGTTGTCAAAACACTCATTGAAGGCCCGGACAGACCCGATTGAGAGGGAGTGTTCCCCTCCGATTAGCGTCACAAATTTATTTCGCTTGATGTACTCCTTAACCTGTTTGTGTACCTCCTCGACCAGGGCCTGGGGACTGTCATTTTCGGTAATGGGGGACGCCAGATAAATCCCTTCCCGGTAGACTTCCGAATCGGTTTCAATATCGTATAGTTCCATGTTTTCGGCCGCTTCCAGGAAAGCCGCCGGACCCCGATCCGCTCCCTTCCCCCAGGTACTGGTACCGTCATACGGCACCGGGATTAAAACGATCCTGGACTTCTCCAGGTGTGCGAACTCTTCAGGGATTCCCGCAAAGGTTGGGTTCTTTTTCATTGTTTGGCGATATGTTTAGGATTCGATACCTGTTCGGTGTATTCCGATTGAGGCTCAGCATTCCTGCCGTTGAAATCATAGCCGAGAATGCGCAACTGATCCTGAGATGTTTGTTGGGGTCTGAAAACCTCAATCTGAATGCTTCCGTCTTCATCCCGGTTGATCAGTAAATGTTTCGGGTGGGGGATCAGGCAGTGTTGCAACCCACCGTATCCCCCAATGGTTTCCTGATAGGCCCCGGTATTGAAAAATCCGATATACAGCGGGGCATCCGGATGGTACTTCGGCAGGTAAATGGCGTTCATGTCCTGCTGGCTGTTGTAGTAATCGTCGCTGTCGCAGGTTAGCCCGCCCAGCAATACCCGTTCGTAGGGATCGTCCCACCTGTTGATGGGCAACATGATAAACCGGCGGCTGATCGCCCAGGAATCCGGCAGGGTAGTGATAAAGGAGGAATCGATCATATTCCATTTCTCCCGGTCATTCTGCTGTTTCTGATAGAGGATGCGGTAGATGGCTCCCCCGCTTTCGCCCACGGTAAAACTTCCGAATTCCGTAAAAATGTGGGGGACAGGTATGCCGGCTTCATCACATGCCAGTTTGATCTGATTGATGATTTCCTCAACCATGTACTGATAATCGTATTCAAAAGCCAGGGAATTCTTGGTTGGAAAGCCGCCCCCGATATTGAGGCTGTCCAGGGTAGGACATATTTTCTTCAGGCGGACATAGACCTTCATGCATTTCAGCAGCTCGTTCCAGTAATAGGCATTGTCCCGGATTCCCGTATTGATGAAGAAATGCAGCATTTTCAGTTCCACCCCGGGATGATACTTGATCTGGTTCTCATAAAAAGGAACAATATCCTTGTAACCGATCCCCAGTCGAGAAGTGTAAAACTCAAATTTGGGCTCTTCTTCCGAAGCGATCCGGATCCCTACCTTGAATGGGGTCTTGATCTTCTCCGACAACAGGGATAACTCTTCGTAATTATCCAGAATGGGAATACAGTTTACCTGGCCGTTGTTGATGAGCCGGGCCACGTTATCCAC
>JAWWDW010000042.1:0-9003 GCA_033719735.1 Robiginitalea sp.
GCGCGTCGCGGCCGGGGGCCCGGCGGGAAACTCTCGAGCGGTATATCAAACGGCTGGAAGACCTGGAAGGGATTGCCGCCAGGGTGATGAGCAACCAGGATGAGGTCAAAAGGCTTTCCGAACAGCTGATGAGCCAGAAATTGCTGGACCTCTACAAAGAAAAAGCCAACCTCAAGACCAAAGAGGTGACCTACGAGGACTTTGTAAAGGAAGTTTACGGATAACCCTGCCAAGGAGGCTTGAAATTCCAGCTCCCTGCTTCAGGTATTCTCAAATTGAGTATCTTTACGGTGCCGGAAGAATCAGTTTCGGCACCTTTTTTTTGCAATAAAATTACGTTAGCGCAACTACATGGACTACGCCAAGGAATTCAAAAAATTCGCCATTAAGGACCAGGGGATCAACAGCCTGTACCTGGAACCCCTGCTCCAGAGCATGTACCCCGTGGGAATGACTCCCAACATCATCGAGGAACGACAACTCAATGCCATCGCCATGGACGTGTTCTCCCGGTTGATGATGGACCGCATCATTTTCCTGGGGACCCCCGTCAGTGACCAGGTGGCCAATATCATCCAGGCCCAGTTGCTTTTTCTGGCCAGTACGGATTCCTCCAAGGACATCCAGATCTACATCAATTCCCCGGGTGGAAGTGTCTACGCCGGCCTCGGGATCTACGATACGATGCAGTTTATTAAGCCGGATGTGGCGACTATCTGTACGGGCATCGCAGCCTCCATGGCGGCCGTTCTGCTTTGTGCCGGGGAGAAGGGAAAACGCAGCGGGCTCAAGCATTCGCGTGTGATGATCCACCAGCCGATGTCAGGCGCCCAGGGACAGGCCAGTGATATCGAAATTGCGGCTCAGGAAGTCCTCAAACTGCGGGATGAGCTTTATGAAATTATCGCCTCCCATACCGGCCAGAAGTTTGACAAGATCTATGAGGACAGTGACCGGGATTACTGGATGAAGGCCAAAGAAGCCCTGGACTACGGGATGATCGATGAAATCCTGGAGCGGGATTCCGAATAGGGTATCCCCATCCGGAACCCATGCGGCAATTTTTGCCGGTTTTGACGTTAGTATATTAGAGAAGGGCTGAACCTATGGCCAAGGATAATTTGGAATGTTCGTTTTGCGGGAGGAAAAAACCCGAGACCAACCTGCTGATCGCCGGGCTAGATGCCCACATCTGTGACCGGTGCATCGAACAGGCACACGGCATTGTGGCCGAGGAATCCCGACAGGCCCGCAATGAAGACCTCATATCTGAACTCGTCCTTCGCAAGCCCATTGAGATCAAGGAATTCCTGGACACCTACATCATCGGGCAGGAACGCACCAAGAAGGTGATGTCCGTGGCCGTATACAACCACTACAAAAGGCTGTTGCAACCCCCCTCCAAGGATGATGATATCGAGATTCAGAAGAGCAACATCGTCATGGTGGGGCAAACGGGGACCGGGAAGACCCTTATGGCCAAAACCATTGCCCGGATGCTGAATGTGCCCCTGGCCATCGTGGATGCTACCGTCCTGACCGAAGCCGGGTATGTGGGAGAGGATGTGGAAAGCATCCTGACGCGCCTGCTGCAGGCGGCGGACTACAACCTGGAAAAAGCCCAGCGGGGTATCGTCTTTATCGATGAGATCGACAAGATCGCCCGCAAAAGCGACAATCCTTCCATCACCCGGGACGTCTCCGGGGAAGGGGTACAACAGGGACTGCTCAAGCTCCTGGAAGGCACGGTGGTCAATGTTCCGCCCAAAGGCGGGCGGAAGCACCCGGACCAGAAATTCATAGAGGTCAATACCGAGAACATCCTGTTTATCGCAGGAGGGGCCTTTGACGGCATAGAGCGCATCATCACCAAAAGGCTCAACATGCAGGCCATCGGCTACAGCGCTTCCAAAAAAGAAGCCACCCTGGACCAGGACAACGTCCTGAAGTATATCATCCCGAAGGACCTGAAGGAATTTGGCCTGATCCCCGAGATCATCGGGAGGCTACCGGTGCTCACCCATATGGAGCCCCTGGACCGCAAAACCCTGAGGGCCATCCTGACCGAACCCAGGAATGCCATCATCAAACAGTACGAGAAGTTGTTTGGGATGGACGGGATCACGTTTCAAATTACCGACCAGGCCCTGGATTACATCGTGGACAAGGCCTTTGAGTACAAGTTGGGGGCCAGGGGGCTCAGGTCCCTTTGCGAAGCGGTCTTCACCGATGCGATGTTCGAACTGCCCAGCACGGATATCACCGAATTCAAGGTGACCAAACCCTATGCGGAGCAGAAACTCTCCTTTGAGACCATGAATAAGCTGAAGGCGGTTTCCTAGAGTCCCTGATACTGCTTTCTCAGGGCTTCATCGAGCAGATCCTTACAGACCTTCTGGATAATTTTCTCATCCGAATACATCTCACGCCCAAAGCGCGGGATGATCTCCATTGGGGCGCCCATCTTCAGCGCCCAGTCCTTTGACGGCCGGTTGTCCATATATTCCCCGTAGACCAGGGTTACCTGGCAGTCCGGGATATCTGTTTCCCGGTGCATGTTCATAGGGGAAACGGCATAGAGGGATTCCACAGGAAGCCCTTGTTTGGCGGCATTCCAGACCACAGTGCCCCCGGCGCAGAAGGTGAGGTAGTGGCCCGGGGTGCTTTCCCTGGCCATCAGGTTGCGCACAGCCCTTTCAAGGCCGCCGTTGTCAAAAGCGGCACAGAGGTCTTCGGCCGAAGCCAGGCCTGTGTCAAGGTCGGCCAGTTGGGAGGTGTCGTAATAGACAATGTCAAAATACTGTTGGAGGTACCCGAGGTAGGAAGTGATCCACAGCCCCTTTTTGGCACCCCATAGATCTGATAAGATAACGAGTCTGTCTGCCATAGTTTGGAAGGATTATCGCAAGAAGTAGGTTTAAGCCTCCCCAAGATGATCCCATCCCGGAAATTATCCGCAATAATTAGCTGATCAGGGCTGATTCTTCGATATAGGTACGGATAAATGCCGGATTGCGGATGTTTTCGTTTATCCCCCTCTTTAAGGGCATCCGTTAAAACCCCGAAAAATACCTGTGAACTACCCCGGGATGCCGGAGCCTACTTCCCGGTTGGTGGCAAGGAGCTCTTCCAGGAGGTCGCGGTGGTTGGAAAGCCTGGGTACTTTGTGCTGGCCACCCAGTTTATTTTTGGATTTCAGCCAGTCGTAAAACAGGTTTTTACGGGCCAGGTGGATCTTGGGGGGGTTCAGGGTCATGTTTTTGTAGCGCTTGGCCTCGTAATCCGAATTCAGGGACTTCAGGGCCTGGTCCAGATGGGCGGCGAAAGCCTCCAGGCTTTCAGGGGCCTTTCTGAACTCGATAAGCCATTCATGGGCCCCCTTTTCCTGGCTGGACATAAATACGGGTGCCACCGTGTATTCGGCAATGGCAGCCCCTGTTTTCGCACAGGACCGTTTCAGGGCCTCCTCCGTATTCTCGATGATCAGTTCTTCCCCGAATACGTTGATGTGGTGTTTGGTCCGGCCGGTGATCCGGATCCTGTAGGGATCGGTACTGGTAAAGCGCACCGTATCCCCGATCTGATAGCGCCACAACCCCGCATTGGTGGTGATGATAATGGCATAGTTCACCCCGGGTTCCACCTCCCAGAGCGGCAGTACCTTCTGATGCGGGGTACCGAAGGTGGCCATGGGGATGAATTCGTAGAAAATGCCGTAGTCCAGCATTAGCAGGAGGTCCTCACTGTGATTCTGGTCCTGGATTGCAAAAAATCCTTCAGACGCATTGTAGATCTCGTAATACTGGAAATCGTCCCGGGGCAACAGGCGTCGGTACTGTTCCCGGTAGGGGTTGAAGTTTACGCCTCCGTGGAAGTAGACTTCCAGCTGGTCCCAGACCTGAAACAGGTTTTCCTTCCCGGTTTTCTCCAGGACCCGGTTGAGTAGTACCAGCATCCAGGAAGGGACGCCGGCCAGGCTTGTGACATTCTCCCGGATGCTCTCCTGTATGATGGCTTCGAGTTTCTCCTCCCATTCGCTCATAAGGGATACCCGGTTGCTGGGGGTGCTGCTGAGTTCTGCCCAGAAGGGCATGTTGTCGATAAGGATGGCCGAGAGGTCCCCGAAAAAGGTCCCGTTATCCTCGTACAATTCCTTACTCCCCCCCAGGCGCAGGCTCTTTCCCTTGAAGAGCTGTGCATTCGGGTTGTTGTTGAGGTACAGACACAAGAGGTCCTTCCCGGATTTGAAGTGGCAGTCCTCCAGGGCCTCGGTGCTGACGGGTATGAATTTGCTTTTGGCATTCGTGGTGCCGCTGCTCTTCGCAAACCACTTGATTTCCGTAGGCCAGAACAGGTTTTGCTCCCCCCTTCGCGAACGCTCGATAAGCGGCTCGAAGGTCTCATAGGTCACAATGGGCACCCTGCTTGCGAAGGTTTCGTAGGAGTCGATATCCTCAAAACCGTACTTCAGTCCAATTTCAGTCTCATCGGCAAAATCGAGCAATTGCTGCAGCACTTCCTGTTGCACCTCCGCCGGATATTTCAGGAAAAGCTCTATCTGGTGGTACCGCTTTTTCAGGAGCCAGGAAGCTATGGAATTAAACAGCGGGATAGGCATTTTTGGTATCTTTGAAGGCGCCTGGGGCGGCAGCTAAAGATAGCATTTTAATCCATTTCCCTAAAAAGGAAGCGACATGCACTACGAAGGAGTTTTACGAAAGATGCAAACAGAACTGGAAGATCCTGTGGCCTATTACCTGGTCCTGCCGGGGGATTTCATCCATATGAACCTCCTGCTCGACCGCGCCCTGACCATCCGCTTTATCAAATACCAGTGCCTGGGATGCGGAGCCGACCTGCCGATCTTCCGTCAGGGGTATTGCCGGAGTTGCTTTTACGAATTGCCGCAGGTGGGGGAATGGATCGTACACCCGGAACGCAGCAAGGCCCATCTGGGAGAAGCCGACCGGGACCTGGAATACGAGAAAAAAATGCAGCTGCAGCCGCATATCGTATACCTGGCCAACTCGAGCAGCGTGAAGGTAGGGGTGACCCGCAAATCTCAGGTGCCGACCCGCTGGATCGATCAGGGGGCCCATGAGGCCATAGAAATCGTGGAAACCCCCAACCGCTATCTGGCCGGAATTACCGAAGTGGCCCTCAAAGAGCACGTGAGCGATAAAACCCAGTGGCGGAAAATGCTCACCAACCAGCTAAAGGATGAGGACCTCTTTGCCTGGAGGGAGCGACTGCGGCCCTACATCCCCGAAGAAGCGGCGGAATACTTTATCGAATCTACCCGGGAGACCGAGATCCACTTCCCCGTACTTCAGTACCCCGAAAAGATCCGGAGCCTGAACCTCGATAAAACCCCTGAGTATTCAGGTACGCTGAAAGGGATCAAGGGACAATACCTCATCTTTGAAGACGGCACAGTCTTTAATGTCCGCGGGAACGAGGGGTATTATGTGGAACTAACACTGGGATTTTGAGGAATGAAAACCTCAAAAGTCTAAAGGCATTTCCTCATTGATTTTCAGGTTGAACCGCCTCCGGAAGAGGTATACAAACAAATACAGGAAAGGGGTGTCGAGGAAGGCGATCATCACCTTGAAGATGACCCCGCTGACCACCAGGCCGTAAAAAAGGTCCCAGGGGATCACCCCGAAGAGGCAGAGCAGTCCCACAACGGTCACGGTATCGATAATCTGGGAGGAAAAGGTGGAAAAGTTATTCCTGAGCCACAGGAACCTTCCCCGGGTGAGGCGTTTCCAGAAATGGTAGATGGCGATATCGACGTACTGCGCACAGAGATACGCCAGCATGGATGCCAGCACGGCCACCGGAGAGAGGGCAAAGACCTTGCTGAAAAGGACATCGTCCACAGGCGAGCTTTGGATGGCCGGGGCAAGGTCTGCCAAAAAGATGATCCCCATGGAAAAAAAGGAGGCAAAAATCCCGGCCGTCACCACCCTGTTGGCCTTCTTCTGCCCGTAGATCTCCGAGATGAGGTCGGTGATAAGGAAGGTGATCGGATAGGGCAGGATGCCCACCGAGATTTCAAAAAGCGGGGCCCCGAAGACGGTTACATCTCCAAACGGGCGCCAGTAAAAAAACTTCTGGAAGATCAGGTTGGAAACCACCAGGGAGGTTATAAACAGTGCCGCCAGGTAGAGGTAGATCCGATACGCCGTCTTCTTATCGGCCGGGCTCATGCTCATTTGATCTTAAGGGTAAACGGAAGGCGCGCCTGTACCCCTTCCTGACGAAGGATGCCTTTCAGTTCCCTGAACGTTTGAAGCCACTCGGCTCCGAGTTCCGCTTCAATCCAGTCCGAACCGCGCATTTGTGCACCCCCCAAATCCTCCATAAAACGCTCCAGCCCCGATTTGTATTTGGGCAGGGATTTCAGCCTATAGCTGTCGATACCTGCCATTTCCGCTGCCATTTCCAATGCCTCCGGCATGCCGCCCAGGCCGTCTATAAGGCCGTTTTCCAGGGCTTCGGTCCCACTCCATACCCTGCCCCGGGCCAGGCTGTCCACCTTTGAGACGGGGATTCCACGCCCGTCGGCCACCCGCTGCAGGAACGTATTGTAGGTCTTTTCGATCCCGCCCCGGAGGATTTCGCGAAAATCCTCCCGCATAGGTTCAAAGAAGGAATAATCCATGGAAAAGTTATGGGTTCCCACCTGTTCGGCGTTGATCCCGATCCGGTCCGAAAGGCCACTTATGTTGGGTACTGTCACAAACACCCCGATGGACCCGGTAATGGTACTGGGTTCTGCCAGGATCTTATCCCCTCCCACAGCCAGGTAGTACCCCCCCGAGGCAGCCACATCACTCAGGGAAACCACCACGGGCTTCTCCTTTCGGGTCAGTTGCAGTTCCCTCCAGATAATATCCGAGGTAAGGGCATTCCCCCCGGGGGAATTCACCCTGAGCACCACGGCTTTTACATCGTCATCTTCCCGCGCACTGCGGAGTGCCTTGATCATCTTTCCCTGCCCGATGTAATTCGGACCGCCTTCCCCGTAGAGTATTTCCCCCTGGGCGTAGACCACGGCGATTTCATCAGAACCCTTGTAAATCCGCTTTTTCCGGGCGTACCTCAGGTATCGCTGCAGGGAAATTTTCTCGGGGTGGTCTCCGTCACCGCCGCTCTCCCGAAGTAATTTTTCCTCATAGGCATCCAGATAGGCAATACCATCTACCAGGCCTGCTTCCAGGGCCATGCCCGGTTCGCGGCCCCCAAGGGTATCGGCAATCTGGTCGAGTTGTTCTGGTGCCAGGCCCCGGCTCTGCGCAATCTCATCCCGTATGGTTTGCCAGAGGGAGCCCAGCAGGCTTTGAATTTGCCTGCGGTTGTTCTCACTCATCTCACTGGAGAGGAACGGCTCCACGGCACTTTTGTATTCCCCGTGGCGCACCACTTCCATCTTAACCCCCGATTTATCCTGCAAGTCCTTGAAGTACAACACCTCAGCTGCCAGCCCTTTGAAGTCCATGCTTCCCACGGGATTGATAAAAATACTGTCCGCGATGCTGGAGAGGTAGTAATCCTTCTGCAGGTAGAGATCCGCGTAGGCATAGACAAATTTCCCCGATTCCTTAAAATCACGCAGGGCATCCCGCAGGGCTTTGGTTTGGGCCATCCCGGCAATCAGGTATGGGCTGCTGATGCTAATACCTGTAATCCGGTCATCCGTCCTGGCAATGGCCAGGGCCTTGGTGATCTCATCCAGCCCCATGGCAGGATCGAAGAAAAGGGAGAAGGGATCGTCCGGATCCATGCCGGAGTGCTCCTGTATCGGGTAGGGAAACTTAAGCTCCAGCACGGAGTGGTCCTTTACCCGCACCTCATCCGCAGATCCGGCAAGGGTGATAAAAACCATGAACATAAAAAACAGGATTCCGAGGGCAACGAGGGTCCCCAGCACAGAAGCCAGTAAATTTCTCAGAAAGGCCATAGCACGTTTTGATCGTATCCCGCAAAGATATGGATTCAGCCGGTAAGTTTTTGGCGATCTGCTCCCGGCCGACCCAACCAGGGGATTCCGCAGACCTTGCCGGAATTCAGGAGGTTTTCCGTACTTTGGCAGGAATGAAAAAAGAAGGGGTCTTAGCGTATATCTCCCTGGGGAGCAACCTGGGCAACCGGGCGTATCACCTTCAAAAAAGCCTGTTTTCCCTGGGGGAACGAATCGGTGAAATCCGTTCCATAAGCAGCGTATATCAGTCCCCAGCCTGGGGCTTTGAGGGCGGGGATTTTCTGAATGCCTGTGTCGGCATTCAGACCGAGGTATCCCCTGAAGAACTCCTGAAAACCCTGCTGGACATCGAAAAAGGAGCCGGGCGTCTCAGGGAGCCGGGTGAAGGCTATCGTTCCAGGACCCTGGACCTGGACCTGCTGTACTACGGTAGTGAGGCGATTCAGACTACCTTCCTGAAGGTCCCCCACCCCAGCCTGCACAAACGGCGTTTTATTCTCAGGCCCCTCTCGGATATCGCCCCCCAGTTCTACCACCCGGTACTTGGAAAAGACCACCGGAACCTTTTGCAGGAATGCCGGGATTCCACCCCGGTGGAAAAACTCCCTTTACGCCTGCACGCGACCCCTCAGGATTTTTTTACATCCCTTGGGTTTATTGCCATTGAAGGAAACATCGGAGCCGGGAAGACGACCCTGGCCCGGCGGATCTCTGAAGACCTGAATGCCAAGCTCATCCTGGAGCGGTTCGCCGACAACCCTTTCCTGCCCAAATTCTACGAAGACCAGGCCCGGTATGCCTTTCCCCTGGAACTCTCCTTTTTGGCCGACCGCTACCAGCAATTTATAGAAGATACCCGCCAACTGGATCTCTTCCGGAACTTTGTGGTGAGTGACTACGACATCTACAAAAGCCTCATTTTCGCGAAGATCACCCTGGGCGAAGAGGAGTTCCGGCTTTACAGGAAGTTTTTCAGCTTTATGTACAAAGAGGTGCGAAAACCCAACCTGTAC
>JAWWDW010000043.1:0-8900 GCA_033719735.1 Robiginitalea sp.
CCTAGCGGGAGGAAATGCTTTTCGCCATCATGGCGCCCACCAGTTCTTTGGCATACTGGGCCGTGGCTCGCTGGATATCCTCCGGGTCTTCCAGTTTAAAACGGCCGAGCCATTGGAGGCTGTTCCCCCCGGTACTGCGAATATCGTAAAGGGCACTTTCCAGTTCGAAGCGGGTACCGGTAACGGCCGTTCCAGGGGCAATGTCGTACACGGGATAGTAGGTCCAGTAGTAGCCCCATTGCCCGTAAAAATTGGGATCGGTGGAGGGATACACCCCGGATGGGATCAGTTCCTTGTATTCCTCGATGTTGATCAGGTGGGTGATGATGGCGCCGTCGTATCCGTCCGAGATCACTTTCTGTTTCAGGGCTTCCACCTGCTGGTCGGTCAGTTCCACGTCTACCGGGACGCCAATGCCGGATTCTTTGTGGTAGGCCACGGCATTGACGCCGCGTCCCTTTAGTTCCTTTGCAATGTCCTGCTCCAGGAGGGACCGTGCGATTTCATTTTTTCCCCGGGAAACCACCAGGATCTTCGAATAGGATTTTTTTGCGTCGACCACGGCCTTGGACTGGGTCATATAACTGGCACCGCAGCCGGATAGCAGCATAGACACCGTAAGTGTAAGTACATAATACAGGTTGGATCTCATAGGATGAATTTCAAGTGGTGATCAAAAATACGCTTTCCTTCCGGGAAATGGCCGCCGATATCAAAAAAGAGGTATGGCCCACGGGTTCAGGGGGAGCACAGGGTGGGTCAATGGCCCTTCTTTGGAGGGCGATTATTTGGGCAATAACAGGGTCAGGCCGGCCCTGAATCCCCAGGAGGCGTTGTTGCCATTGCCATAGGGGATCCTGGGACCGATGAAGTACTGGACCATCTGTCCCCCCAGGGTGGTGACCTTGGACCCCACCAGGTGCAGATAGCCGATGGAGGCATCTGCCTCCCAGTTTTGGAGCAATTCGGTATTCAAGGCAAGGGCGTACCCCCCCTTGAAGTTCTTGGCCAAAAAGGGTTGGAAAAAGGTGGCATTCACGTCCCCCCGGTCGGAATCCCCGAAGAGAGACCAGATATGGTTGACAAGTGCCCCATAGGTAATGCTCCCTTTCTGGACCAGGGCAACGGCCGAGGGCCCTGCGGAAAACTGGCCGCTTCCCAGCAGGTCGTCCGTGGCTGTTGGGATGGAAAAGGCAGGCCCTACCCCCCAGATCAGCCCCCCTGCCGTCGGGGCCTTTGGGGAGAAAAACCCCGTTACCAGGGCATCGCCCAATCCCGTCTGGCTTCCGCTTTCCCCGAAGATGTCGTTCTGGGAGATCACCGGCAGGATCACCCGTCCGATCAGGTTCCAGTCCTCGCTTATACTCATGGGGATCACGGGCTGAACATTCATCAGCCACCGGCTCCCATCGGCAGGGTCGAACCCGAAATCAAAGTTGTTCTGGAAGGGCACACTGATCAGGCTCGCCAGGGGGTTCTGAAGTTGTTTCGCCAGTTCGTCGGTAGAGCCGCCCTGGCTATCCTGGGCCTGCACCAGGACAGGAGCCAGGATACAGATCAGGGCAATACAACAACCTTTTAAGGGCTTTATCATTAGGTAGTTATTTAGCTTTTTCGTTTGAACACCGTTTCCCCTTCCTTGATGGTCTCCATCACCTGAATGTCCTTGATGGCATCCGGGTCTGCCTTGAGCGGGTTTTGGTCCAGGATGACCAGGTCTGCCAGCTTGCCTGCTGCCAGACTTCCTTTGCGGTCTTCTTCAAAGTGCTGGTAGGCGGACCAGATGGTAATCGCCTGCAAGGCCTCATACGGGGTCAGTCGTTCCTGTTCCCCGATAATGGCCCCTGACCTGGAGGTACGGCGGACAGCAGTCCATACCGCGCGCATCAGGTTGGGCAGGGCCACGGGGGCATCTGTATGTATGGTAAGCTTCAGACCCTTGTCCAGGGCAGTCCGCGTTGGGCTGATCTTGTTGCCCAGGGAATCCCCAATGATTTCTTTATGCCAGTCCCCCCAGTAAAAGGTGTGCAGGGGGAACAGGGAGGCAATTACATCCAGTTCCCTAAAGGCATCCAGCTGGTCTTCCCGCACATACTGACCGTGGATAAGTACATTGCGACGGTCTCCCTTTCCGTATTTCTCGATATTGGGCCGCAGCGCACGGATCATCTGGTCCATAGCGGCATCCCCGTTTCCATGGACCAGGATCTGCCAGTTGTTTTTAAACCCTTTCTCAAAAATGGCCTGAACCGTGGAGTCACTGGGGATGGCGGGATAACCGGCATAATCAGGCCCCTGCCCGTCCGGGGGGATCAGGTAGGGCTGGGTCCGCCAGGCGGTGCGGCCCTGTGGGGAACCATCCAGGGTGACTTTCATCCCGCCGATGCGGTAGTGGTTGGTGTAGTCCCGGCTGTTCCATTTTGAATCCATATACTGGTCAACCAGCATGTAGTCGATATAGCTGACCACGTCCAGTTTTAGTTTTCCCGCTTCGGCGTTGGCGGCAAGGGACTCGTGGTTTTGCATGGTACGGCCCTCCTGGGCGGTGGTATACCCGTAGGAGAGGGCCATGTCCTGGCCGGCATTGAAAAAACGGTCGGCCCCTTCCCCGTCCGTAGGCATCAGTGCCCTGGCCATGTTGGGAATTGCCGCGAGCTCTTCAAGTACGCCATTTGGCGTTTTGCCATCAGCCTCCCTGCGGATAATGCCTCCCTCCGGGTCCGGGGTATCTGAGGTGATCCCCAACACTTCCAGCCCCTTGCTGTTGACAGAGGTGAAGTGGCCCGAGATATGTACGATCATAATGGGAAGTTCCGTGCTTACCTGGTCCAGGTCATGGCGGGTTGGAAACCGGTTTTCCTCCAGGACGGAATCGTCAAAGCCGGTCCCGAAGATCCAGCCAGTTAACTCCAGGTTTTCCGGGGTATTCCAATCCTTCAGGGTCTGTATGAGGTTGGGGATATTGTCACAGGAGCCGTCAGGGGAAGGAAGCAGCAGGGCCCCTATCGCCTGCAGGCCAAAGTTCGCAAAATGGGCATGCCCGTCGATAAACCCGGGCAACAGGGTTTGCCCGTCCAGGTTCACCATCCGGTGCCCGGCCCCGGCCACTTCCATCGCCTCCCCGGAAGGTCCCGTAAATTCAATTTTTCCGTCGCGTACCACAACGGCTTCCACATATTGGGGGGTTTCCCCTTCCATGGTGAGGATGTCACCTCCATAATAGACGGTGGCCTGGCTTTTGTTTTCTTCTTCCCGTTTACACCCGGCAAAAACCAATGTAAAAACCAATACTGCCAAAATGGCCCTTATATAGCGGATCTTGTTCATATCGCATCTGAATTTTTTGTCAAATAGGGTTCATCCCAAAGCTAGTGCCTATTGAACGGCCATGCAAGAAATAATCACACGGGTATTCTCCAGGATTACAAACATGGATGCTCTTAAACGGCATTTTGAAAAAAAGCAGCCTGAAGATATGCTTCAAGCTGCTTTTTACTTTGCTCCGGTTTCGCCTCAAAAACCTGTTAACAACCTTTTAGAGCTCTCCTTCTTTGGCAGCGGCGATCATGTCGTCATTGGCGTAGATCGCCAGCTCCACACGCCGGTTCTTGGCCCGGTTGGCCTCATCGTTGGGGTATTTTGGCTGGGTTTCCCCGTACCATTTGGCTGTCAGGCGGGAAGCATCCACCCCCTGGGAGATCAGATAATCCCGTACGGCTTCGGCTCGTTTTTTGGACAGGGACATGTTGTATTCGGCCGACCCGGTATCGTCCGTATGGCCTTCAATCAGGATATTGGTGTCCTCATAGTTTTTGAACACGGAAGCGGCAGCGTTCAGATCTTTTTTATAATTCTCACTGATCGCGGCAGAATTGATCTGGAAGGCCAGGCTGGCGTCAAAGGTCATGTTGATACCTTCCCCAACACGGCTGACTTCGGCTGTGGGCACGGCCTGTGTGAGTTCCTTGGCCTGCTGGTCCATATGTTTTCCGATCAGGTTTCCGGCAAGCCCCCCGATGGCAGCCCCGGCCAGGATCCCCCAGATACTGCCTTTGGAAACCGCAGCTCCCAGCATGGCACCCCCGGCTGCCCCGGCGGTAGTACCTTGTTGTTGCTTATTCATGCCTTGCCAGGTGGAACAACTTGCAAGCAGTCCAAGGACTAAAAATATCGAAAGTGTTTTCCTCATTGTTTTCATAGTTTTCCCAGTTTTAAATCGGTTTCAGTATTAATTAATTACAAACAAGTGCTTTGAACATTTCTTTGTTCATGTCCTTCCAGCCCATTTCAAAGGCTTTGGTGAGATCCGCGCATATGGCGGATTTTTCGACTTCGCTCATCACCTCCCGTAATTCCTGCGCTTTGGAGGTTCCGTATTTCTTTTCCATCTGCCACAAGCCCGCATTGACCTTGGAGATATAGGGGTCCATGGAAGTCGGGTCCAGTTGGGCTGCCTCGTCATACCTGGCATAGGCGGTTTTGTAGTCTTCATGGACCAGGTACATGTCCCCTTCCTGCAGGGTATACTTTACAGTCCCGGGATCCAGCTCTTTGGCCTTGCCCAGGTAGACCAGGGCGGAATCCATCTGGTCCATCTGCCGGTCGTACAGGGCTGCCATCAGGGCGTAGTTGGAGGCCCGCTGAGCGGTATTCTGGTTGTTCTCAGTCAGTTCCATGACCTCGGCAAGCTGGTTTTTTGATCCTTCCACATCTCCAAGCCTGTTCAGGGCCAGGGCTTTCTGGAAGTGTCCGTCAAGGCTTCGGTTTTTGGTCACTTTCAGTGCGGCATCTGCCTGGGTGATGGCCTCCTGGTACATCTCAAGGCCGTTGTAGGCCTCTGCCATGCCAATGGCTGCCTGTTCCTTGGCGTCTTTGGTCTTGCAGTCATCAGCGAAGGCCTGGTACAGCGTCAGGGCATCCTGGTAAGCTTTGCTTGACAGTGCTTCCTGGGCAGTGGCCAGAGCGGCCCGGCATTTCTTGCCCATGGTAAAGGTCTGTGCCTGGCTGGCACCTGTAGATACCAGCATTACAAATAGAAGTAGGGTTCTCGTTTTCATATTTATAGAATTCAATTGGTTGTAATTCGTTATATCTTGTCAATACTTATCCCCCAAGTCCGTAGGCAATCCCAAACCCGAGCGTCCAGTTGTCATAGGCATCGATCTTGATATCATAATTCAGGTTCAGCAGGAGCTCGATCCGGTTTGAGATTCGCATGAAGGGCTCCAGACCAAACCGGACAAGGCCAAACGTCTCCGATCCGTCCGTTTCAAAACCACCTCCCACCTGTACGGCGAGATGGTCGATTATCTTGTAGCTGGCCGCCCCGACCAAGCTGACCGGATATTTCCGCTCCAGAAGTGCCTCTTCACCCTCCGATCCATGGGCTTCAACTTCAAAGGTCTCCGTAATGATATCTCCATGTACCCCCAAAGCCCATCTTTCACCCAGGCTGTAATTATAGGCCAGCATCCAAGAAGGTCTGTTGATACCACGTATGCCGCCATTTTCCACCCCGTTCAAAATGTGTGTATGGGAGAGCAGGATGCTTAAACTGTGCTTATGGTGTTCCCGGACACGCTCCCCGGGATGGGGATCATCCGTGTCCCCAACATGCTGCGCACTTGTCGGAAAGCTAAAGCTCAGCAGGATTGCTGAAAGGATGAAAGTTCCAAGACGTCCTGATCTCAAAATGGGCATAGTTTAAGGTTGTTTCCCTGATCGGAAGCTCAGGATTCCACAAATACCTTTCTGGTGAAGGTTCATGGCAGTCCCCCATCCAGGTAATTGATTCAAAATAGGTGTTTTACACATAAAAGTATTGGCCTTTGGGAGAACCTGGTTTAAACTGATTAGAGAAGTGCCTAAAATTCATAATCTTTTGCAGTATTTTGATAGTGACCGGGAATTCTGTGGAACTCTCGCAAAAGAAATATGCTGTTCCCTTATTTGCCCAGTTCTTTTCTAATCTCGTCTTCAATACCCTGGAGGCGCTCCATAAGTTCCGATGATATTTTCTGTGACGCTCCCTTTAATTTTCTCAGTTTAAGGGCCAGGTAAATACTGAAGACGCCTGCTACGGTAAGGGTGAGGCCGATCCAGAACGCGATGGTTGCCCCCGCAAATGCAGGGTTCCAGAGCAACAGGAAGGAAAAAAGCACCCCCAGGATCCCGAGAGCAAGGATGATACCCCACCCGGAACTATCATCGTAGTCCTTAAGGTCCAGAGCAAAACCAATAGCCCCGATAGACCGGAACAATACCAAAAAGCCCAGGCTTAACGAAAGGGTCAGCATGGTGATTTCAGGACGGGCAAGAAGCAGCAATCCCACCAGGAAGGTGATTAGGCCGAAAATCAATGTCCATCCCCAGTTTTCCAGTTCTTTTCGGTTTGAAATCGAAAAGACCACCTCCATTAATCCTGAAATCAGGAAGGAATATCCGAAGAACAGGGCAAGGGCCAGGAAAGAACCCGCCGGGGAAACAAAGCTATAGATCCCTCCTGCCAGGAAAATCAGGCCGACGATCAACAGGATGTACCAGTTTTTTACAGAGTTGCGTACGGTTTTCAGTGCTTTCATATGTGGTTGGTTTATAGATTGGTAAAACGATGCCTATCCTTTGAGATGGAATACAGTCTTCATCTTGGGTTTTCAATCAGCCCTTATGAAGTATTAAAACAGGTTCATAGTATTTATAACGATTAGGATGTGCGCGCTCATCCATTGATCCTTTGCTCTTTTTCCAGTTTATCCAGCTCTTCCCGAATCTCCTGACGGACACTGTAATATCTTTTGAGCAGCTCGTCGGAAAGGGCACTGGAAACCCCCTTGAGCCTGCGCAGTCGTAGCCCGAGGAAGGTGTTGTAGACCCCAACAGCCAGCAGGGAAAGCCCGGTCCACTCATTGATCATTTCCTTCATGAGCAGGTGGCTTAATATCAGGGCAAAAGAGAAAAAGATGCCAACAATAGCCAACAGCATGTATACCCACCAGTATTTCCCCCCGATCAGCCGGACATCCATGGAAAAGGAAACAGCGGCAATGGAGCGAAACACCACGATCAGCCCCAGGGCCAGGGTCATTACAAAGACGGTGAAATCCGGTACGGTGATCAAGAAGAGGCCTACCAGGGCGGTCAGGATCCCAAAAATCAGGGGCCAGGCCCACCGGGTCATGACGGTTCGGTTGGCAAAGGCAAAATAGATTTCGATAATACCGGCGAACAAAAAAGCAATGCCCAGCAGCGTTGCCAGGGCAAGCATGGCTTCGTGGGGGCGGATTAAAATGAGCATTCCTGTGGCCAGGAAAATAAGCCCCACCGCAAATACGATGTACCAATGGCTGATGGAATCCTTGATGGTGCTGATTTCCGGAACGTACATAGGGACTAAATTTAACTCAGGGTACTCCGCTTTCCGATACCGCCCATCACTACCCGACCGAACAATGAATGTACTAAAATATATTTAAAGTAGGAGGGGGAACCCGGCCTTAATAACGGTATCATAACAGTATTGGGGGGAGCACCGTAAAATTTAGAAACCATCTTCGAATCCGTGCCCCAGGATTCCAGCGGCGGAAGCCTCTGACTCAGCGGACTTCCCGGATCTCAACCTGCTCGGGGACGTAGGGCAGGGGGATGACCTGCAGCCACTCACGGTTGAAGTTGGTCAGGACCACCCCGCCTTCCGCAGCCCCATTCCCGCGCACATATATGATGGCAAGGGTGCCTGTGGGCAGGTCCACCCCGTATTTGCCGAACAGCACCCTGTCCCCGGTTTCCCTTTCCACGCGCTCCTGAAGCTCAGGCAGGAAGGGATCGGCCCCCTGGCTCAAGGTGCCCAGGTCAAAGTCGTATACCGCAGGCTGGGCGAAGAACAGACTCGGTTGCTGATAAATATTGTCTACCAGCAGCCGGTTCCCATCAAAACGGGAGGCAAACATACCGGGTCCCTGGGCCGGCAGCCCCGGGGCGCTCCCGGATCGTGAAAAGGCTCCGCTCTGCGTATTGTAGACCAAAAACGTGCCGTCCCGGTTAAAAATCCAGAGATCGGTTCCATTGAACGTAGCTGCCTGGAAGGTCTCGTCCAGGATCAGGGTCTCCTCGATGGTGGCGGATTCCAGGTCTACCAGGGTGATCAGGGGGGTGTCTGTTCCCTTCTGAAGGTAATAGAGGGCGAGCCACCGGCCTTCAATGCTGTAACTTTCAATACCAGAGTTATTCACCTCGGGTACCGGGAGGTCCTGGCATTCCCCGCTTTGACGGGTCAGGATCCTCAGGGAAAACACCGGATCCTGACCATCGGTGAACTCAGCGTAGGGCATGACCACATACTGCGCGTTCCCGCTCACCCGGCGTATGGCCCGTTGCGGAATGTTTTCCTGGCTGAATTCACAGATATCATCTACAAAAAAGAGGTCGCCGGAAATCAGGTCCTTATAGCGGACCCGGGATTGCTGGTCCTGCCAGAAAAAATAGCCTACAGAGGTGTTGGTGATATCACGACGGTAAAAAGGGAGGTCCCTGAGGCTTAGTTCTTCGGTCAGGCTGATCAGGAAGGGATTGCCCTGCCCGGAAGTCACCTCCATCTGCACCTCTTCCGTACCCGTGTTTCCGAATGCCGTGAAAGCGATTTCAGGGGCCAGGGGTGCGGGATCTGTGGAGTCTTTGGAACAGGCGAGAATCAGGAAAATTCCTGTCAGGACCAACAAAGTACGTACTCTCGTAACTAAAAACGTCTCTGTCATGGTGTCAAAGGTACGAAATCAGACAGGGTAAAGGGCAATTCACAAGGAGTGGGGAAGGACCCTTCCGGGAACGAACCATTTTGGGGGCCGCATTAAATTACCTATTTTTCGGATAGCTGAACGGTCTGTAAAAGCCCCTGAATGAAGCAA
>JAWWDW010000044.1:0-8786 GCA_033719735.1 Robiginitalea sp.
ACCGGCCCTATGGACAGGAGCTGATGTCCGTAGACCAGTCGGTCCCTACCCAGACCCAGGCCAAACGCGTCCTGGAAGCTGAAAAAGCACTGGAAATGAAGATCGAGGCAGCGCTTCAAAACTACGAGAGTTCCCTGAATGAGGTTGTGGAAGGGGTCCCCTGCGAGGAAGCCCTGGTATTCGTAAAGCGGATCTATGCCCATAGCCAAACCCAACTGGAACGTGGTGACCAGACTCCCGCTAAGAAATTCTATAATCTAAGGACCAAGGAGATTACGGAAAAAGCCCTGGAGCGCCTCAAGGATTGCAGGAACTAACCAGGCCGCCGGTTATTTGCTGGCAAACAAGCCCACATCCGCTGCACTGACCTCATCCCCCCCAAGGATGATAAGCCGCTCCACCACGTTGCGCAATTCCCGGATATTCCCGGTCCAGTCGTATTCCTGAAGCAGCTTGATGGCCTCCTTTGAGAACGCCTTGGGGGCAGTGCCCTGTTCTTCACTGATCTTGGCGGCAAAGTGCTGGATCAGCAAGGGGATATCTTCCCGCCGCTCGTTCAGGTCGGGCACCCGGATCAGGATGACCGCCAGCCGGTGGTAGAGGTCTTCCCGGAAATTCCCCTCCTCGATTTCCTTCTGCAGGTCCTTGTTGGTGGCAGCCACCACCCGTACATCTACCTTGATGTCCTTGTCGGACCCCACCCTCGAAATACGGTTTTCCTGCAATGCCCGCAAGACCTTTGCCTGGGCAGAGAGGCTCATATCCCCGATTTCATCCAGGAACAGGGTTCCCTTATTGGCCGTTTCAAACTTTCCCGCACGGTCCTTCACCGCTGAAGTAAAGGCCCCTTTGACATGTCCGAACAACTCGCTTTCGATCAGTTCGGAAGGGATGGCCGCACAATTGACCTCCACGAAGGGCGCTGCGGCGCGGGCGCTTTTTTGATGGATCCAGTGCGCCACGAGTTCCTTTCCCGTTCCGTTGGATCCGGTAATGAGCACCCGGGCATCGGTAGGGGCCACTTTTTCGATCATTTCCTTGATCTGCCGGATCTCCCCACTTTCCCCGATCATTTCATAGTTCTTGCTCACCTTCTTTTTAAGCCGCTTGTTGGCAACCACCAGCTCCTTCCTGTCCAGGGCATTGCGAACGGTCGTCAGGAGGCGGTTCAGGTCCGGGGGCTTGGAGATATAGTCAAAGGCCCCAAGCCGCATGGTCTGTACGGCCGTATCCAGGTCCCCGTGCCCGGAAATCATGATAAAGGGAATTTCAGGTTTGGACTTTCGGGCTTCCTGCAGTACCTCCACCCCGTCCATTTTCGGCATTTTGATATCGCAGAGGACCAGGTCATAATCGGATTTCCGGATCTTCTCCATGCCTGAAGCCCCGTTTTCGGCCTCCTCTATTTCATAGGTATCGTTTTCCTCATTCAGGATCTTGACCAACACCCTTCGGATGGCGGCTTCGTCTTCTATCACCAGTATTTTTGACATGTTTTTGGCTTCGTTATTTATGGGGTTTGTATGGGCTCAAATTAATCGGTCGTTCCGAGTTCAGGGTCGTGAAAGCTGTGTACGGTATTTGCAAAATCCACGGTAACAACCCTTGTGGTACAATAAACGTTCCAAGTTCAAAAATATGACTTCCCGGGGCGGAAACCTGCAAAACTTCCGCATTCCCTAGGAATCCAGTTTGTAGAGCACCGGATTGAAGGCTTTGGATGCCACCAGGACCCGGTCCCCCACCCTGAGATCCCGGATCTCATTTTCCTGGGCCACTACCTTCACCAGTTGATTCTGTATGAGCACGGTCACGATATGGACCACCCCGGCTGCCTCGATGTTCAGTACCTGCCCGGTAAACCTGAATTTTCCGCTGAGTTTCCCCCCCAGGAAGAGGTCCTCCGGGCTGCCCTGGCGCACCACCTTCCCCTCCTCCAGTTCCACCACGCGGTCGGAGAGTTTGTGGATTTCACCCAGGTCGTGGCTGATAAGCAGGGTGGTCAGGCCAAATTCCCGGTGGACTGCCAGGATGTCGTCCTGCAGTTTGGCCCGGATCTTGGCATCCAGGGCAGAAAGGGGCTCATCGAGCAGCAGGAGATCGGGTTTGCCCATCAGGGCCCGGGCAAGTGCCACCCGCTGTTTTTGCCCCCCTGAAAGGGTTTCCGGTTTTCGGTTCTGCAAGTCGCCCAGGGCCACCATTTCGATAAGATGGGAAACCATGGTCTTGTCTTCCCTGTTTTTCGCCCCGTACTCCAGGTTTTCCCGCACGGTCATGTGTGGAAAGAGGGCATAATCCTGAAAAACGAAGCCAAGATTCCGCTCCTGGGGTTTCAGGTTGGTTTTCTTTTCGGAATCAAACCAGGTCTGCCCCTCCACCACAATCCTCCCCCGATCCGGGGTAAGCAGCCCGGCCAGCATCCGGAGGGAAGACGTCTTGCCTGCCCCCGATTCGCCATAAAGGGTTACCAGCTCTCCTTTTCGGAGCTCGAGCTCAAGGTGTAGTTTCATCTCCCCACCGGCCGCCTTCAGTACTTTTTCAAGGGTACAGCTGATCATCTCCAGAAGCGTTTTACATACCCTCCGTTGACCAGGTAGACCAACAGGAGGATACAAAAGGTGATGATAAAAAGAACGGCGGAATAGAAATTGGCCGCCCCGTAATTCAGGGCTTCCACCTCATCGTATATGGCGATGGAAGCCACCTTCGTCTGACCGGGTATGTTCCCCCCGATCATCAATACCACGCCGAATTCCCCTACCGTATGGGCAAATGCCAAAACGATCCCCGTCAGCAGGGATGGGCGGATGTTGGGAAGGAGGACCTTCCAGAGGGTGGTCAGCCTGGATTTTCCCATAACATAGGAAGCTTCTTTCAGGGAGGGGGAAAGACCGGCAAAGCCGGATTGGATGGGATGGACCATAAAGGGAAGGCTGTACAGGATGGAAGCCAGTACCAACCCCTGAAACGAAAATACCAGTTGTAGTCCCAGCCATTCTTCCAGCCAGCTTCCGAAAGCATTGCCAGGGCTGAAGGCGACCAGAAAATAGAAGCCCAGGACCGTGGGTGGCAACACCAGGGGCATGCTGACCAGGGTTTCCACCACAGGCTTTACCCGGGAACGCGAGTAAGCCAACCAGTAGGCCAGGGGAATGGAAAGCACCAGCAACAGTACAGTGGTCACCAGGGCCAGTTCAAAGGTCAGGATGAGGGGTTCCCAGTTCATAAGGCCGACAGCATCACTTCGTTTATTTTAATCAGGGCCGTAGCCTTGTCGCCCACAGCCAGCCCCAGGGATTTGAGTTCCCCCGAGGCCATGATGGCTTCAAGTCCGCCCAGCGGGGTCTCCAAAAGCACCTTGCTGAGCAGGTCACCAGCCTCCACCTTGAGGATCCTACCCGGGATGCGGTTCTGTATCCCGATCGCATCGGCCTGCCCGGTTGCCAGAATCACCTCTGTCTCCTTGAACAAAACCGATATCGGGCTGCCCTCCTGCAAATAAGAGGGCGAGCCCCCGCCCTCGAGTACAATCGCCGAGATTTCCACCCCGTTTGAAAGGGAAACGGAAACCATGGAAAGGGGTCCGCCGGTCTCAATTTTTACGATATGCCCACTGTAGCTATTCATTTGTGTAATACCCGAATTTGGCCAGGATTTCCTGCGCCCGGTCCGAAAATACAAAGTCCCGGAAGGCCATCCCGCTTTCGTTGTTTCCCCCTTCCCTGCGGATTACCACCATGCCCTGGGAGATCGGCTGGTATGAGGCCGGGTCCGGGGTGATCCACTGCCCTTTACCCTGCATCTGAGGACTCAATACGACAGAGAGGGCCGTAAACCCGGCCTGCGCCGCCCCTGAAGTGATAAACTGATTGGTTTGGGCGATACTTTCCCCGAAAACGAGCTTGTCCTTTAAGGCTTCATACATCCCGTAATGCCTCAGCACCTCTACTGCCGCAACCCCATAGGGGGCTGTTTTGGGATTGGCCAGGGCAATATGACGGACCTCTTCGCGCTGCAGGGCAGCGAGGGACAGGTCAAGGCTGTCATTCAGCGTCCAGAGCACCAGACTGCCATAGGCATACACCTCCGGGTCGTTGGCAGCCATTCCCTGATCCCGGAGGGATTCCGGGTACTTCATATCCGCCGAAACCAGGACGTCAAAAGGCGCTCCTTCCACGATCTGGGCGGTAAGTTTCCCGGAAGACCCTATAATCAGGTCGCAGGGGACTCCGGTCGCTTCGGTAAAGGCCATGGTTATCTCTTCCATGGCAAACTGCATGTTGGCTGCGACGGCTATGGTAAGCCCCTGGCTGCGTTCCCTCGTACCGCAGGAAGCTATAAGAATGACTACGACCGAAAGGATGTATTTTTTTATCATGGATGGGATACAAGGTACAAATCTTTGGGCGCTTTCCCCTGGTGTGGAACCAATCTCACAACCCTTTTTCCTCAGCTGCTGAAGATACCAATTCCCGTTATTTCGGGAAGCCTATTTCTCCCTTACCGGGATCCAGAGTTCCTCCTCCGAATCCGGATCTTCCCCCTTGTATGCCGGGCCCATGCGGGCAAAGTGCGGCCTGTGGTCCAGGGTGTATCGCGAGTTGGGAATCCAGCTACCGTAAATGTATTGGTACATTTGGGAAACCTCGCTTTCCTTTCCCCTGTACCGGAATACGGCATACACGCCTGCCGGGATCAGCAGGGTTTCCAAACCTGCCGGGATGCAGTCGAAGCGGTGCACCGGAACGGCTGCCCATTTTTCAAATTCCCGAAACGGATCGAAGTCCCTGAAAAAATCCGGATCCTCATAAACCTCCACCGAATAGAAGGTTCCGTCCACGACATTCCCGATCTTGCCCCGCTGTGGCATAAATTCCTTCCAGAGGCGGGCCGTGGTATTGCCTGCAAAAGACATACGCGATCGTTTCCCCACCAACCTGGTCTCCTCCAGGGTTTCTATTCTCGGTTCCAGCATTGTATCTGTTAAAAATCAATTCGGCAACTATCGCGGCCCAAGGCGGTACTGCCTACTGCTACTGCCTACTACCAACTACCCCCTTCCCCCTCCCGGCCGTCGGTATCGGAATCCCGACCCACCCTCAGGGGGGTATGCGCATAGAAATGCACATCCCGTTGCGGGAATGGAATGGTGACCCCGTGTTCCCGGAAAAGCGCATCGATCCGGTATCGGATCTGGCTTTTCAGCCTTGGGTCAGAAAAGACGTCGTGTATGTGGAAATGCACGGCGAAAAGCAGGGCAGAATCCCCAAAATCGTCAAAAAGCACAAAGGGCTTTGGTTGTTTAAGGATGCCCTTCTGTTCCTCCACGGCTTGCAGCAGGAGTTCTGTCACCAGGTTGACATCGCTTCCATAGGCCACCCCAACCCGGACTGCCTCCCGGGTAGTCCTGTGATTCTGTGTAAAATTGTAGATGGTATCATTCATGAACTTGTGGTTGGGGATCACCATCACCTTGTCATCCCTGGTTTGTGCCAGGGTGGTCCGCAACTTGATCTCGAACACCTTGCCTACCCGCCCGTCAACTTCCACGATATCCCCTACCCGGAGGGATTTGTCCACCACGATGATAATCCCCCCCAGGATATCCTGGAACAACTCCTGAAGTGCCAGGCCAATCCCCACGAACAGGGCTGCCGAAGCCGTAATCAGCAGGGTAATGTCAATTCCCGCAGCACTCATCGTCAGCAGGATGACGGCTACATAGATCACATACTTGATGTACTTGAAGATGGTGATGAATTTCATCTGGTCTTCACCCTCCATTTTACGCGTGATCAATTTCCGCAGCTGGTTCATCAAGAACTTGGTGGCGACAAAAGCCACCGTTACCAGCAATAACAGCCCCACCGTAATATGGATGGAATCTTCCCCCTCCCCCAGGTGAAGCCCCATATTGAGGAACTCCCGGATACGGTCCCAGACATCTTCTCTGATAAATTCAGTTACTTCTTCTGTGGTATCCTGCATCATAATTTCAGTATTTCAACCATTTGAATAACTCCTTGTAGGAAGGCTTTTTGCCGTACATCAGAATGCCGACACGATAGATTTTGGCAGCCAGGTAAACAATGCCCAGGAAGGTTACGATCAGCAACATCACAGACGCCACCAATTGCCAAATGGGCACTCCCCCTTCTCCAATGCCCCCGGGCAGCCGCATGAGCATCACGTTGGGGGACGTCAGGGGAAAGATGGAAAAGCCTACGGCAATGGGTCCGTGGGGGTTTGAAAACACGGAAAAGAATCCCACATAGATCGCGAGCATCAGGGGGAGGATGATGGGGAAGATGAACTGTTGGGTATCTGTTTCATTATCAACGGCAGCCCCTATGGCTGCGTATATGGAGCTGTAGATCAGGTATCCGAGGATGAAATAGACCAGGAAAAACAGCACCAGCATGGCCATGGGTATCTTCTGAAATTCCTCCAGGATCAACAGGGTGGTCTCGTCACCCTGGAAGGATGTGGCCATAAGGTTCGGATCCAGGCCCGGGGGCCCTGCCGGGCGTTCCCAGAGCAGGGATGGGTCGAGGTCCAGGAGCAGCAGCGCTACCATCAGCAGCAGGGTAGCGGAGAAAATCCAGATAGCGAACTGGGTAACGCCGGCCAGGGAAGTCCCGATGATCTTCCCGAGCATGAGCTGGAAGGGCTTGACCGAGGAGATGATGATCTCGATGATACGGCTGGTTTTTTCCTCTATGACCGACCGCATCACAAAGCCCCCGTAGATGATGATGAACATCATGATCAGGTATCCGAATCCCCCCCCGATAAGGGCCGTGAATTCATTGATCCCCTTCCCGCTCCGCTCCCCGGCAAAGGTGGCTGTATTGATCTCATACCGGCTTTCCAGCTCGGCGTAGTCCTCAGGGCTCATCCCCAGTGCCTCGAGGCGAAAGGACCGCAAACCCCGCTCCAAAATACGTTCAATTCGCTCGAGCACAACGGTGCTCGGGGCCTCACGGCTGTAAAAGAAAGCGCCCCTGGCCACCTCCTCCAGGGTATCCCCATCGGGAAGGTGAAGCAGGCCGTAATACCCTATGGACAGGGTACTGTCCTTGGCCTCTTCAAGGGACAGGTCCCGCAGGCTCACATACGAGATCCCGGGTTGGGGGTTAAAATCCTGCTGGTAAAACGCACTCTCGTTGAGAATAGCCAGGATCCGTTTTTCATTGTCGTTGATTTTCGTCAGGTAGGCGATCAGGACGACCATCCCCACCAGCAGGATCGGGCTGAGAAAGGTCATGATGACAAAGGACTTGTTGCGCACCTTGGCGAGGTATTCCCTTCGAATGATCAACCCGAGTTTATGCATGTGCCTCTTGTTTTTGTACCGTTTGGATAAAAATGTCATTGGCTGTGGGAATGACTTCCTGAAAGGACGACAGGATCCCCGACGAAGTCAGATGGCTCAGCAACGCCCCCTGCCCTCCTTCATCCAGCTGTACGGTGAATTCCCAGGCCTGATCTTCCGGGTCAAACTCCGGGTCCGACAGGGACACCTTTCCCTCCAGGCTTTCCAGGGCGCCTTCCCCCCCGTGGGGCACCCAGCGTACCCTGAAACGGTTGCGCTTATACGCCTTCTTGATGGCCGATAATTTTCCCTCCAGGATTTTCCGGGAGCGGTGGATCAGGGCGATATACTCGCAGAGCTCTTCCACAGATTCCATCCGGTGGGTGGAAAAGATAATGGAGGCCCCTTCCTCCCGCAATTCGAGGATCTGGTCCTTGATCAGGGCTGCGTTGATAGGGTCAAACCCGCTGAAGGGTTCATCGAAGATCAGCAGCTTTGGACGGTGCAGGACGGTAACGATGAACTGGATTTTCTGGGCCATCCCTTTGGAGAGTTCCTGGACCTTCCGGTTCCACCAGTCCCCAATGTCAAGCTTTTCGAACCAGTACTTAAGTTCCCGCCTGGCGTCCTGGCGGGAGAGCCCTTTGAGCTGGGCGAGGTAAAGTGCCTGCTCCCCCACTTTCATGCTTTTGTACAACCCCCGTTCCTCGGGAAGGTACCCTATTTGGGCCACGTGTTCGGGCCGCAGGGGTTCCCCGTCCAGAAGTACCGTCCCCTGGTCCGGGTAGGTGATCTGGTTGATGATGCGGATCAGGGTGGTTTTGCCTGCCCCATTTGGCCCCAGCAACCCGTAGATCGCGTTTCTGGGAACCTCCAGGGTCACGGAGTCCAGGGCTTTAAACGTTCCAAAAGATTTGCTGACTTCCCGAATGGAAAGGATGGCGTCCATACCGTGGGGTTTACCGGGTTTAAAGATAGGGATTCAGGCATAAATGATGCCACCGTCAAAGGAATAGATATGGTGCAATTCCAGAGGGCATCCTACCATGGCAACATGCCCTTTGGGCCTAAAAAGAAAAACCCATCCTTAAACGAGTTAAGGATGGGAAAAAAATTGCTATGAAAAAGAAAATTAATATTGGAGTCCCAATATCAAGTCAAATATACATTTTTTATTTTAAAGCAAAAGGAATATTCGTCAGGAGAACATATCCTTGACCTTTTCAAAAAAGGATTTGTCCGATTTCTCCGGTTTGGGATCGAATTTTTCATCGGACTGCATCTTCTCGAAGAATTCCCGCTGCTCCCTGGAAAGTTCTTTGGGGGTCCAGACATTTACATGGACCAACAGGTCTCCAGACCCATAGCCATTCAGGCTCTGGATCCCCTTGTTGCGCAGGCGCAGGATCTTTCCGGATTGAATGCCCGGCTCCAGCTTGATACGCACCTTACCGGTAACCGTATCGATCTC
>JAWWDW010000045.1:0-8731 GCA_033719735.1 Robiginitalea sp.
ATCCCGATCCTACCCGCAGGATGCGGTATTTCAGCAACTTATATGGGCAGTTCCGGATTACCGGGCGGTTGGGGTTGGTAGCGGGGTTTGACCTTGGGATTCAGCAACAAAGCAAGGGAAGCGCAGCCTATGACCTCTGGTTTACTCCCACCCTCATCGGGCACTACCTTTTAGACCCTCGCTGGAAAACGGCCCTTCGCCTGGAATACTATGCAGACCCCGAAGGTGTTAAAATCCCGGTGGAGAACCCGGAAGGATTCAGGACAGCAGGTATTTCCTGGAACCTGGATTACACCCCGGTTCCCAATGTGGCCTGTCGTATAGAGGCCCGCTGGCTGGAAAGTCGTGAGCCGGTGCTACGGGCCGATGATGGGCTTCGGGATTCCGATTTCTTTGTTGGCGTCTCACTCGCTGTAAAAATGGAAGGCCTCATCGTGAAATAATCCCGTGGGCTCCTTCCAGGTATAGATGGGAATTCATCTTTCGGAAGGTACCAAGCGCTGGGGGGGACCCCCCGCCCCAAAGTACCAAATTACCGAAAACCCCCGCAAAAACCCTGCATTAATCAAACTCCGAGGTAAAATGTAGGCGTACACCCGGGTATTTCTGGCGGACCATCTGTAGGGAAAAGGCTGAGTCTGCGAGGAATACCAACTGCCCCTGCTTGTCCCTTGCCAGGAACTTCTGCTTAACCCTTAAAAACTCCTGGAATTCGTCCCCGTTGGGATCTTCCGGATCTACCCAACAGGCCTTGTGGACCGGTAAGGGTTCATAGGTGCATTTGGCCCCGTATTCGTGCTCCAGGCGGTACTGGATGACTTCATACTGCAAGGCGCCCACAGTACCGATCACCTTTCTGCCATTGAGTTCCAGGGTAAACAACTGGGCCACCCCTTCATCCATCAGCTGGTCAATGCCCTTGGCGAGTTGTTTTGCCTTCATCGGGTCCGCATTGTTGATATAGCGGAAGTGTTCCGGGGAAAAGGAAGGGATTCCCCGGTAGTGCAATTCTTCTCCTTCCGTGAGGGTATCCCCAATCTTAAAATTCCCCGTATCGTGCAGGCCCACGATATCTCCCGGGAAAGACTCGTCGATTACGGCCTTCTTTTCAGCAAAAAACGCATTGGGGCTGGAGAATTTCAGTTGCTTTCCCAGCCGGACATGCCGGTAGGGTTTATTCCTTTCAAAGGT
The DNA here is from genome assembly GCA_033719735.1 of Robiginitalea sp. Classification (GTDB taxonomy): domain Bacteria; phylum Bacteroidota; class Bacteroidia; order Flavobacteriales; family Flavobacteriaceae; genus Robiginitalea. Next base: position 1,192 of record JAWWDW010000045.1, read on the forward strand.
CCCGGATACGATTTTGACAAAGGCCAGGCGGTCCCGGTGTTTGGGGTCCATATTCGCATGGATCTTGAAGACAAACCCGGTCATTTCAGGCTCTTCTGCCTTCACGACACGTTCCTCTGCCTTTTTAGGTCGTGGAGGGGGGGCGATGTCCACAAAGCAGTCCAGCAATTCCCGTACCCCGAAGTTGTTCAGGGCAGACCCGAAAAATACGGGTTGCATGGAACCCTCCAGATAGGCTTCCCGGTCAAAAGGCGGGTATACCCCCGCTACCAGTTCCAGGTGATCCCGAAGGTCCGCGGCAGCCTGTTCACCGATCAGTTTTTCCAGTTGCGGGTTGGACAGGTCGTCAAAGGAGATGGTATCCTCGATCCTCTTTTTGCTTTCCCCCTTAAAGAGGTTGATGTTTTTCTCGTAAATGTTATAAATCCCCTGAAAGTCATACCCCATTCCAATCGGGAAGCTCAATGGCGTCACGTGCAGGCCGAGTTTTTGCTCCACCTCGTCGAGCAGGTCAAAGGCGTCCTTTCCCTCCCGGTCTAGTTTGTTAATAAAGACGATCATGGGGATGTTCCGCATCCGGCATACTTCCACGAGTTTTTCCGTCTGCTCCTCAACCCCTTTAGCCACATCAATTACTACAATGACGCTGTCGACCGCAGTGAGGGTGCGGAAGGTGTCCTCAGCAAAATCTTTGTGCCCCGGGGTATCCAGGATGTTGATTTTCTTATCCCTGTAATAAAAGGCGAGGACAGAAGTTGCCACGGAGATCCCCCGCTGCCGCTCGATCTCCATGAAGTCGCTGGTAGCGCCCTTTTTGATTTTATTGCTTTTGACCGCGCCGGCTTCCTGGATTGCCCCCCCGAAAAGGAGGAGTTTTTCCGTCAGGGTAGTCTTCCCTGCATCGGGGTGGGAGATGATCCCAAAGGTCCTTCGTTTGGCTATTTCCTTTGTAAAATCCAATCTGGAAAAATTTGTGCAAAAATACCAAAAAAAAGCCGATTCAGGAGCTTCAAGGAAGGGTTTATACTCCCGCTGTGAAGGCATTATAACGGGATGGTTGATATCAATGTTTATAAACTCTCATCGATGAATGACAACCTTGCCAGATTTCGTGTATTTTCGCCCCGAAAATCAAAGGGCGTTTTTATCGATAAATGGAAGTGGCGTTTTTCAGAATGTGTCATTTGCCGATTATAAAAAACAGATCAACCAATTTTCGTGGAAACGCATTATGAATGCTCGGCCAGGGGCAGCGTGTTAATTAATTTTACAAGGTAATCGGCCCTCCAATCAGCCGGTTGCAATTGACCTACTTTAACGATACGTGATTCAATTTGGATCCGACGGGATGAATGCGATGACCCCAAACAACTTACACCATGAAGTACTTCTACCTTCTACTTCTGATATTTGCGCTTTCAGGTGCCAGGGCCTCTGACAACAGGGCTTTTCCGCCCCCAAACCCTCAGGTAGATACCGACCGGGATGGCATTGGGGACGCCACGGATATCGATGATGATAACGATGGCATTGTGGACTCGCGTGAAGATCCGGATACCGATGGGGATGGAGACCCTGCAACCAACCCTCTTGATAGTGATGGGGATGGGATCCCGAACTACCTGGACCTGGATTCGGACAACGACGGCATTCTGGACAATTATGAGGCTCAGGATAGCAACAATGCTATTCCTCCTTCAGGTGTTGATTCAGACGGGAATGGCCTGGACGATGCCTATGAGGCTTCGCCGGGAAGCTGTGAAGGACTGATCCCGGTTGACACGGACGCAGACGGCATCCCCGATTACCTGGATGTGGATTCCGATCACGATGGTATCTCGGATAACCTGGAGGCCCAGGCCTCAAACGCCTATATTCCACCTTCGGGCGCAGATCAGAATGAAAACGGCCTGGATGACGCCTATGAGCCGATGGGGGACGACAAATGCAACTTCAACAGCAAAGAAGCCCGGTATCAGGGATCCGATAAAGTCATCCTCTGTCACCGGGAGAATAAAAACCCGGGAGGTAAAGCGCGGTACCACCAGATCAGTGTGGCACCAGCGGCTGTGCAGGCCCACCTGGACCATGGGGATACCCTTGGGGAATGTACTAAGGAAATCACCCCCTTTGTGGGAGGACTCACTCCATTTGATAAAGATTCTGATACCCATCCCGATTTCAGGGACCTCGATTCGGATAACGATGGCATCCTGGACAATGTGGAGGCACAGGATCACGACAGTTTTCGCCCCGCCTGTTCCAATGACAGCGATGGCAACGGAATGGACGACCATTTTGAATCCCACCCGGATTCCGGGGAGGGGATTTCCCCTGTCAATACCGATGGGTCCTGTGGCCCTGATTTCAGGGACATCGACTCGGATGACGATGGCATCCCGGACAACGTGGAGGCCCAGCCTACGGACGGGTACATTCCCCCGAGCGGAAGCGATACGGACGGGGACGGCCTTGATGATGCCTATGAGGGCGCCGGGGACGAGGGGCTGACCCCTGAGAATACAGACGGTACGGATCAGCCGGACTACCGGGATGAGGATTCGGACAACGATCTGGTCCCTGACAACAACGAAGGGAACGACTTCAACTATGACGGCCAGCCGGACTGGACCTTCACGGGTACCGATACGGACGGGGACGGCCTGGACGACGGCTATGAGGGCAGCAATGTCAATGACCCCACGGACGTAAACGATGAGATCGACGACCCGGCCAACGACCTTCCGGACACGGACGGCGAGGGTGATGTCAACTACCGGGATGTGGACGATGACGGAGACGGCATTGACACACCGGATGAGGATGCAGATGGCGACGGAGACCCGACCAACGACGATACGGATGAAGACGGCACGCCGGACTACCTGGATCCGACCGACGATTCTATGGATGATACCGATACGGACGGGGACGGCGTCCCGGATACGGATGACCTTGACGATGACAATGACGGTATCCTCGATACCACAGAGGATCCGGACCTTGATAACGACGGGGATCCCCTGACCAGTGCGCTGGATTCGGATGGAGATACCTATCCGGACCACCTGGACATCGACTCGGATAACGACGGCATCCCGGACAACGTGGAAGCCCAGACCACGGACGGGTATATCGCCCCGAACCCGGATGATGCGGCCACCTATGCTGCCAACCAGGGGGTGAATTCAGCCTACCTCGGAGGCCTGATTCCAATAAATACAGATAATTCGGATGAGCCCGACTACCTGGATTCGGACACTGATAATGATTTGGTCCCCGACAACAATGAGGGGAACGACTTCAACTATGACGGCCAGCCCGACTGGACCTTCACGGGTACCGATACGGATGGGGACGGCCTCGACGACGGATATGAAGGCAGTGATGTTGCCGATGGGTTCGATGTAAACGACGAGATCGACGACCCGGCCAACGACCTTCCGGACACAGACGGCACGGAGGACGTAAACTACCGGGATGTGGATGATGACGGAGACGGCATTGATACCCCCGACGAGGATGCCGATGGGGACGGAGACCCGACCAACGACGATACGGATGGGGACGGTACACCCGACTATCTGGATCCGGTGGACGACCTGCCCGAAGAGGGTGCTGTTGAAGTGAACCAACTAGTGACCCCCAACGGGGATGGCAGGAACGACTTCCTGTTCATCAGGAATGTGGATCAGGTACCCAACAACACCTTAAAGATCTTCAACCGCTGGGGCGTTGCAGTCTACGAGGGTACTAATTACAACAACCAGAACAATGTGTTCGACGGACGGTCCAAAGGACGATCAACCGTCAGTGCAGGGTCTTACCTGCCAGACGGGGTGTATTACTATATCTTTGAATACGAGTTGAATCAGGAAAAAATTTCTGATAGTGGGTATCTCTATATCAGTAAATAATAAGCCTTAAGCATGTCAAAATCAATACGAAATACCATTCTTCTGGCAATAGCCTTATGGGGACTGCATTCCCAGGCACAGCAGGATGCCCAGTATACTCAGTATATGTACAATACGATGAGTGTGAACCCGGCTTATGCCGGTTCCCGGGGCCAGTTAAGCATGGCCGCCCTGTATCGTTCCCAGTGGATGGGGCTGGACGGCGCACCTGAGACCTTTACCCTGAACCTGCATTCCCCGATCCGGGAGAGCCGGGTGGGGTATGGGGTATCCGTGGTGCACGACAACATCGGAGACGGGGTGGTACAGGAGACTTACCTGGATGCCGTTGTTTCCTACACCGTGAACGTATCCAGGGACGCCCGCCTGTCTTTCGGACTCAAGGCCGGTGGAAACATGCTCAGCCTTGATTTTAGCGGCTTGCGGAATTTTGATGCAGAACCAGTGCCCACGGAGAATATCGACAACCGGTTTTCCCCGAATTTCGGACTTGGGGTGTATTACCATACAGATCGCTTCTATGCCGGGCTTTCTGCCCCGAACCTGCTGCAATCGGAGTATTTTGATAACGATCAGCAGGACGCCAATGAGGTGGAATTCCTCTCCACGGAGCGGATCAATTTTTATATGATCACAGGCTATGTCTTTGATCTGAGTTATAATTGGAAGTTGAAACCGGCCCTTTTGACCAAGGTGGTGAGCGGGGCGCCTTTACAGGTGGATTTGTCCGCCACATTCCTGTTTAACGAAAAGTTTTCCTTCGGGGCTGCCTACCGGTGGGATGCCGCCATCAGCGGACTGATGGGCTTTCAGTTGAACCAACAATTGATGATAGGGCTGGCCTACGACCGGGAAACTACGGAATTGGGCGGAACCCAGTTCAACGACGGATCTTTCGAGATTTTCCTGAGATGGGAACTAATAAAATCATTTGAACGTGTGGTATCCCCGCGCTTTTTCTAAAAGGAAACCTACATGAAAAAAATCAGTGCGATTTTATGCCTTTTGGTACTGCCCTTTATGGTCCTCGGACAGGAACAACGCCTGGAACGGGCCAATAAGGAGTACGATGCCTTTAGCTTTAAGCCGGCCCAGGATATCTACAAAAAGGTGCTGGACAAGGGATATATTTCGGAAGAACTCCTTCAGAAACTGGGGGATACGCACTATTTCAACGCGGAATATGCAGAGGCAGCCGAGGTTTATGGCAGGTTGGTGGCGGAGTATCCGCATTCTGCCGGGCCCGGGTATTATTTCCGATATGCCCAGGCACTAAAAAGCATCGAAGATTATTCCGGGGCCGAAAAGGCCATGCAGCAGTTTTATGCAATGACGGGAGGCGAAGAGGCCCGGGGAGGCCGGGAAGCGGATTATGATTATCTGGCTGAAATAAAAGCCAACTCAGGCAGATACCGCCTGGAAGACTTTCCATACAACACCCGCTATCTCGAATTTGCCCCTACTTTTTATAAAGGGGAGCTGCTTTTTTCCTCCGACAGCGACACCGGGAGCCTTGCCCGGTACCGGCATACCTGGAATGCCCGGGACTTCATGGATATTTACAAGGTCCGGCTGGACAGTGCGAAAGAAACCGCTATCGAAAAGCTGGCAGGGGTTAACACACGCTGGCATGAATCGACCACCGCTTTGAGCCCAGACGGACAAACCCTTTATTTTACACGAAACAATTACAAGGACGGCAAAATTGTCACGGACGCGGAAGGGCTGGTCCGGTTGAAGATTTACCGCGCCAGGATGCAGGATGGCGTGTGGAGCCAAATCGAAGAATTGCCTTTCAACAGCGACGACTACTCCATTGCCCACCCGGCCCTCAGCCCGGATGGTAAAACAATGTATTTTGCCTCCAACATGGCGGGTTCTCTGGGGATGTCCGATATTTTCAAGGTAGCCATCCTGGAAAACGGCGGGTTTGGTACGCCGGAAAACCTGGGGCCAAAGGTAAACACCATAGGCAGGGAGACCTTTCCCTTCGTGAGCACAGAGGGGATCCTCTATTTTGCCTCGGATGGGTTGCCGGGCCTGGGCGGGCTGGACGTCTTTGCCGTGAAACTGGAACAACTCCCGTTCCAGGGGAAGGTCCTGAATGTGGGGGCCCCCGTGAATTCTTCCATGGATGATTTTACCTATATTATCAACGGGGAGTCCCGTGCCGGCTTTTTTGCTTCCAACCGGGAAGGAGGCCGTGGTGGGGATGATATCTACGGATTTACGGAACTGGAGCCCCTCGTGTTTGAATGCCTTCAGGAAATTACAGGTACTGTCAGGGACAAGATTACCAACGAAGTCCTTGCAGGTGCCACCGTACGCGTAATCGATGAGAAGAACGAAGAAGTTTCTTCCACCCTAACGGATACGGATGGGAACTATCAGCTGACCCTGGATTGCGATCAGGGAAATTTTGTCCGTGCGTCCCGTCAGGGATATATCCCGTCTGAGGAATTCCTTTCGCCTTCCGACGGAAAACCCCAGGTGATCGATTTCTACCTGGAGCCTGAGTCCATTTCAGCGGGATATGGGGACGATTTGGCCAAATTACTGCAGTTGAGCACCATATACTTCGATTTTGACAAATACGAGATACGTCCAGATGCCGAAGTTGAATTGCAAAAGATTGTATCGGCCATGGAAAAGTACCCCAGCCTGAAGATCAAGGCGAATTCCCATACGGACAGCCGGGGTCCGGACGCCTACAACCTGTGGTTGTCACAGCAGCGGGCCGAGGCAACAGCCAATTACATTATTTCCAAAGGGATCTCCCCGGACAGGCTCCGTTGGGAAGGCTTTGGGGAAACGCAGCTGGTCAACGAATGTGAAGACGGGGTACGTTGTTCGGCTGCCGAACACGAGAAAAACCGGCGTTCGGAGTTTATAATCTTCGAGTAAAGGCAGACAACACGCTTCGCCTTACCGGCAGGACTTCAGGTGTAATTCGCTGAATTGCCTGTTTTTATAGCCGAGTTACCCGGGTATACCCTGCGTTTTACCTGTTATTTTTATCATTTCACGGCAAATTTTTAGGGCGCGAACGAATAGGGTTGTATTTTTTTGGGGTCAAAAGAACATAATTGCCCCCTGTATGACCCTTTCCATCTCCGGTATTTGTGCTATACCCTGCCGGGGGAACTTCGCTCAACTGGCAGGAATTGCGGTCCTGGTCTGGTCACTATTCATACATAGTGCCCTTGCCCAGGAAACGTACCTGGATACGTTTAGCTCGCAGTCCTATTCGAACAATGACGGAACTCAGCAATTCAGTGGGAACTGGATCGAATCCGGGGATGACAACGACCCCGGGGACGGTCGTATCGAGATCAATAATGATCAGCTGAGATTTCAAAATATAGACGACAGATCCATCAGCAGGACCCTGGATCTGAGCGGCGCTTCAGGAGCGATCCTGACCCTGGATTACGATCGAACCGACGGGGATGAGCTTCTTGCTGTTGAATTGTTCGATGGAAGCAACTGGAATACGGTGGCATCTCTGGATGGTCAGGGCTCTTTAAGTTATACCCTAACTGCGGCAGAACGCACTGCCAGTGCAGCCATACGATTCAGGTCCGATTCCGGTAGCTGGAGCAATGGGGATGAATACTTTATTG
>JAWWDW010000046.1:0-8626 GCA_033719735.1 Robiginitalea sp.
CTTCGGCTTCCGTCTCCGGGTCATTCCAGTGGGATACGATTTCCGGGGATTTCTTTTCAAAGCGTTCGAGAAGTTCTTTCATTACCATAGGGCAGGGGGTCTTGATGGATTCCGGTAAAGACGCTGTTTCACAGTCGCTCCGGCAGTTCAATTGCAGGTGGCAATCAACCACGGCTCCAACAAATATAAAAATAAAGGCATGCTTTAAAAGCAAAATCTCAGGGCGGAGTTGGATCTCGTTTTACCTTATTCTCAGTTCTGTTGCGGGAGTGTTGAATTCCTTGTAATCTGGCCGTATATTTGTACCCCTTCTTTATAAAATTTGCAACACCTATGGATTTCACACTGACCGAAGAACAACGGATGATACAACAGGCCGCCCGGGATTTCGCCCAGACCGAATTGCTCCCTGGCGTTATTGAACGGGACGAAAAACAGGAATTCCCGGCTGCACAAATGCGCAAGATGGGGGAACTCGGTTTCCTCGGGATGATGGTCGACCCTGCCTACGGGGGGAGCGGCATGGACACGCTTTCCTATGTTCTGGTCATGGAAGAACTCTCCAAGGTGGATGCCTCTGCCTCTGTGGTCGTTTCTGTAAACAACTCCCTGGTTTGCTGGGGTCTGGAAGTCTATGGGAACCAGGAACAAAAAGACACATACCTGAAAAAACTGGCCACGGGGGAAATCCTCGGTGCCTTTTGCCTGTCGGAACCTGAAGCGGGAAGTGACGCCACCTCCCAGAAAACCACAGCCATCGACAAGGGGGATCACTATGTCCTGAACGGAACCAAGAACTGGATCACCAACGGCTCTTCGGCCGATGTATACCTGGTGATGGCCCAGACCTATCCGGAGAAGGGCCACAAGGGCATCAACGCCCTCATCGTGGAAAAGGGCATGGAAGGTTTTGAGATCGGGCCCAAGGAACAGAAAATGGGGATCCGGGGCAGTGATACCCATTCCCTGATGTTCAACGATGTCAAGGTCCCCAAGGAAAACCGGATTGGAGACGATGGATTCGGGTTCAAGTTCGCCATGAAAACCCTTGCCGGAGGGCGTATCGGCATTGCGGCCCAGGCCCTGGGGATTGCGGCCGGCGCCTATGAGCTCGCCCTTAAATACTCCAAAGAACGCAAGGCGTTTGGGACCGAAATCGCAAACCACCAGGCCATTGCCTTTAAACTGGCCGACATGCATACCCAGATACAGGCAGCCCGCCTGATGGTCTACCAGTCAGCCATAGACAAAGACCAGGGGAATGACTACGATCTTTCCGGGGCGATGGCCAAGCTGTACGCCTCCCAGGTGGCTATGGATACGGCCGTGGAAGCGGTTCAGATCCACGGCGGGAACGGATACGTCAAGGAATACCATGTGGAACGCCTGATGCGGGACGCCAAGATCACCCAGATCTACGAGGGGACCTCGGAAATCCAGAAAATCGTTATTTCCCGCAGTATCCTGAGGGATTAACAACCCCCTGGCTTTATACCGTTTTCTTCCAGGTTTGATTCCGGGGGGGTCCGCCCCCGTTCCGGAGCGGTTACCGGTATCGCACCCCTGTTCCGGCCGGGGGTCACCTCTTTATCCGGACATGCTCCGGTAAATCCACCCGGAATCAGGGGGATTGGGGCGCGGACAGCCCCTCGTTTTTCCCGAACCTTCAAATTACACCCCCGTCAATTCTCTATTTGACAATTTTTTACCAGATAATTACTATTACTGCAATTCTTTCAACCTTTTTGAGTTTTCCTTGTATTTTTCATATCGTTTTGGATACTTTTTGACGATTCATTCAAAGAAATGAATTCGTTATAACAGGTATTTAAAACGAAACATGGAAAAACAGGGGTTGTATTTACCGGAATTCGAACATGAGAATTGCGGGGCCGGATTTATTTGTAGCCTCAAGGGGGTCACTTCCAACGATATCATTGAGAAGGCACTGGATATCCTTGAAAAGCTGGAACACCGGGGTGCGGTAAGTGCCGATGGTAAAACCGGGGACGGGGCCGGCATCCTCATCGATCTTCCCCACGACTTTTTCAGGAGTGTTTGTGAGTTCTCACTGCCCGGGGCGGGCGACTATGCTGCTGGGAATGTCTTCCTTCCCCCGAGTCCAAACCAGCGCGATTTCTGTATCCGGGCTTTTGAAAAACATTGCGAGAGCGCCGGCCTGCAGTTGCACGGTTGGCGGGACGTCCCCGTGGACCCTGAAGTTCCGGGGCGGATTGCGGCCCAAACCGCTCCCTATGTCAAACAGGTATTCCTGAGTCTGAAAACCCCATCAGAGGATCCCCTGGAGCTCCAGCGGAAACTTTTTATAGCCCGAAAAAAGACAGAACATGAAATCCGGAACTCTAGAATATCCCAGAGCGGGTATTTCTACATCCCGAGCCTCTCCCCCCGCATCATCATTTTCAAAGGCCTCCTGATGCCGCTCGATATCCGGAGGTATTTCCTGGACCTCCAGGATCCCCGGGTGGTCACCCGGCTGGCCCTGGTACACCAGCGTTTTTCTACCAACACCTTCCCCACCTGGGACCTGGCACAACCCTTCCGCTATATGTGTCATAACGGGGAGATCAACACCCTGAGGGGAAATATTGCACGGATGCTCTCCCGGGAGGAGCTTATGGCCAGCGACTGGTTTGGAGAAGACCTCCGGGAACTCCTGCCTGTCGTCCTTCCGGGCAAATCGGATTCAGCCTCCCTGGATATGGTGGTGGAACTCTTGCTGATGAGCGGGCGTTCCCTGCCTGAGGTCATGATGATGCTGGTTCCGGAAGCCTGGGAGAAAAATTCGGATATGTCCCCTGTCAAAAGGGCCTTCTACGAATTCCACGCCTGCATGATGGAGCCCTGGGATGGCCCTGCCTCCATTCCCTTTACCGATGGCAATTATATCGGGGCCGTCCTGGACCGGAACGGACTACGTCCTTCCCGCTATACGGTAACCCATGACGGGTATGTGGTAATGGCCTCCGAAACCGGTGTCCTGGACATTGCGCCGCAGAACATCGCCTCCCATGGCAGGCTGGAACCCGGAAAAATGTTCCTGGTCGACATGCAGGAAGGCCGCATCGTAAATGACGAAGAGATCAAAGCCTCCATCGCGCGTCGCCACCCGTACGAAGCCTGGTTGAAAAAAAACCTCGTCCACCTGCGCGACATTCCCTACAACGAAGCCCCTCTTTTTGAGGAATCCATCCCCCTTTCGCTGCGGAAAAAGGCCTTTGGCTATACCCAGGAGGAAATCCAGAACATCATCCTGCCCATGGCGGGCAAAGCGAAAGAGCCCATCGGCTCTATGGGGTCCGACACCCCGGTTGCCGTGCTGTCCCATCGGCCCCAGCTGATCTATAACTATTTCAAACAACTATTTGCCCAGGTAACCAATCCGCCCCTGGATGTGATCCGGGAGGAACTCATCTGCGATATCAGCCTAACCCTGGGAAGCGACCACAACATCTTTGAAGTAGATCAAAAGCATTGTCGGAAACTTAAAATCCAGAACCCGGTCATCTCCAAGGAGGACCTGGACAAGATTAAAAGCTTTGGGGAAAACCCCGATTTCAAGGTGGTCTCCCTGCCCATCACCTACCGCGCTATCCGTGGTCATAACGGCCTCGAAGAAGCGCTTGAAGAATTGTTGCAAAATGCCTCCGCTGCAGCGGAGCAGGGCGCCCGAATCCTGATCCTTTCCGACCGCAACCTTAATGCCGATCAGGCCCCGATTCCTGCCCTACTGGCATGTTCCTATGTAAACAGCGGGTTGCAACGGCTGCAAAAGCGGTCTCAGATCAGCATTATCGTGGAATCGGCCGAACCACGGGAAGTACATCATTTTGCCTTGCTTTTTGGGTTTGGCGCCAGCGCCATCAACCCCTATCTGGTCAATGAGATCATCGCAGAACAAATAGCCGCAGGGAACCTTCCCGATTGTTCCTTTGAGCAGGCCATTGCCAATTACAATAAAGCCATTGGCAAGGGAATCCTCAAGGTGATGAATAAAATCGGCATCTCCACCCTGAACTCATACCGGGGTTCCCAGTTGTTCGAATGCCTGGGACTAAAAACCGACCTGGTCCGTAAGTATTTTCCAAACACCCCAACCCGAATAGAGGGTATCGGGTTGTTTAAGCTGGAAAAGGAGATGGCTAGCAGGCATCGAAAAGCCTTCCACAGCAAACACATCCCGGGGGACCCGGACCTTGACCCCGGAGGGGTGTATCGCTGGCGCAGAAAGGGGGAAAAACACCTGTTCAACCCCATGAGCGTGGCCCTGCTCCAAAAGGCGGTTCGCAACAATGAGCCCAACACCTACCGGGAATATGCCCGGATGATCAACCAGCAATCCCGCCAGTTGATGACCCTCAGGGGGATGTTTGCGTTCACAAACTTCGATCCGATCCCCCTGGAGGCGGTGGAACCCTGGACAGAAATCGTCAAACGCTTCAAGACCGGCGCCATGTCCTATGGTTCCATAAGCCAGGAAGCCCATGAAAACCTCGCCATTGCCATGAACCGGATCGGGGCGAAGAGCAATTCGGGTGAGGGAGGAGAAGACCCGCAGCGGTATTACCAAACCCAGAACGGGGACTGGCGTAACAGCGCCATCAAACAGGTGGCTTCGGGCCGGTTCGGGGTAACCTCCCACTACCTGACCAATGCCGCTGAAATACAGATCAAAATGGCCCAGGGGGCCAAACCCGGGGAGGGTGGACAACTTCCGGGTCCCAAGGTGAACCCGGACATTGCCCGGACGCGGAACTCCACCCCTTATGTGGGGTTGATCTCCCCGCCCCCCCACCACGATATTTATTCCATTGAAGATTTGTCCCAACTGATTTACGATCTGAAATCGGCCAACCGCCAGGCCCGGATCAATGTGAAGCTGGTATCAGAAGTTGGGGTGGGTACGGTTGCCGCAGGAGTCGCCAAGGCGAAAGCAGATGTGATCCTGATCTCGGGGCATGACGGGGGTACCGGGGCTTCTCCCCTGACCTCGCTCAAACACGCCGGGCTGCCCTGGGAACTCGGAATTGCAGAAGCCCAGCAGACTTTGGTTGGGAACGACCTTCGAAACCGGGTGATCCTCGAGTGCGACGGCCAGCTTAAAACCGGAAGGGATGTGGCCATCGCCTGCCTGCTCGGAGCGGAGGAATTTGGGTTTGCAACGGCTCCCCTGGTGGCCTCCGGTTGTGTCATGATGCGCGTTTGTCACCTGAACACCTGCCCGGTGGGCATCGCCACCCAGGATCCCGAATTGCGCAAAAAGTTCCAGGGACAGCCAGAGCACGTGGTCAACTATATGTACTTCGTAGCCCAGGAACTCCGGGAAATCATGGCCAAACTCGGTTTCCGGAAACTGGATGAGATGGTGGGCCAGGTAAGCAAACTGGACCGAAGCCCCGCCATAGACCACTACAAGGCCCGGGGGATTGACCTGAGTCCCATCCTGCATCAGGTACCCGTGGGCGCGGGAGTCCGGGTCCGGAACACCCAAACCCAGGAGCACCGCATAGGGGAATCCATAGAATTTGAGATCATTGAAAAGGCCCATCCGGCCCTGTTCCGAAAGGAAAAAACAACCCTGGACTTTAAGATCCGAAACACCGACCGGGCTGTCGGGGCCATCATCAGTAACGAAATTTCAAAAATCTACGGGGCCAGCGGACTGCCGGACAATACCCTGAAAATCAATTTCACAGGCTCGGCAGGACAGAGTTTCGGGGCGTTTGCTACCCGCGGGCTCACCATGGTCGTCAATGGTAATGCCAATGACTACCTCGGGAAAGGGCTTTGCGGGGCCCGGCTCATTCTGAAAGTCCCTGACGGCGCCACGCTCCGGCCTGAAGAAAATATCATTGCTGGGAATGTCTGCTTGTACGGTGCGACCTCGGGGGAAGCCTATATCAACGGAAAAGCCGGGGAGCGCTTTTGTGTACGCAATTCCGGGGCAAGGGCAGTGGTAGAGGGGATCGGGGACCACGGCTGTGAATATATGACCGGTGGGGTAGCGGTCATTCTGGGGGAAACAGGACGCAACTTCGGGGCCGGGATGAGCGGGGGAATCGCCTATGTCCTGGATCTCGAGGGGGGGTTCCCCGGCAGGTGCAACAACGACTCCCTGAACTTATTGCCTATAACGGAGGCTTCAGATATACAGGAACTGAGGCAGCTCGTCGAAAATCACTACAACGCCACGCAAAGCCCCAGGGCACAACGCCTATTGGAGTCCTGGGAATCCTACCTGCCCAGGTTTGTCAAGGTATTCCCGGAGGAATACCGGCAGGCCCTGCTCCGTCTGGAAAACGAACAACTTGAAACCTCTTGAGACCATGGGAAAAATAACCGGATTTATGGAATACGACCGCAGGGTGGAAGCCTACGATCCTGTGGATCAGCGCCTGAAACACTACAGGGAATTCACCCAACCCCTGACAACGGCAGACCTCAAAAACCAGGGTGCACGCTGCATGGATTGCGGAATCCCGTTTTGCCACAGCGGCTGCCCGCTGGGAAACCTCATTCCCGATTTTAACGACGCCGTCTACCGGGGACAATGGAAAAAAGCGGCGGAGTTGCTGCATGCCACCAACAACTTCCCGGAGTTTACAGGCAGGTTATGCCCGGCCCCCTGTGAGGAGGCATGCGTGCTTGGGATTAACGAGGATCCGGTGAGCATTGAAACCATCGAGAAAAACATTGTTGAAAAAGCCTTTGAAGCCGGTTGGGTGAAGCCGGAACCCCCTGCCAGCAGAACAGAAAAAAAGGTAGCCATCATCGGTTCGGGCCCGGCAGGCCTGGCAGCCGCCCAACAACTCAACCGGGCCGGTCATTGGGTCACCGTATTTGAAAGGGATGAGAAACCCGGGGGGTTGCTTCGCTACGGCATCCCCGACTTTAAACTGGAAAAAGGCGTCATCGATCGGCGGTTGGCAATCCTGGAAAAAGAGGGGGTTGAATTCAGGTGTGGGGTCCACGTTGGGATCGATATCGCAGCCCCTACCCTCCTTGAAGATTTCGACGCCCTGCTGCTTTGTGGTGGGGCAACCCAGCGAAGGGGACTCCCCGTTCCGGGTGCTGATCTCAAAGGGGTGGAGCAGGCGATGGATTTCCTGGCCCAAAACAATCGAAAAGTATCGGGGGAACCCTTTCATGGCAAATCCATAAGCGCCTCCGGAAAGCAGGTTATTGTAATCGGCGGAGGGGATACCGGATCGGATTGTATTGGTACCGCATTGCGGCAGGGAGCTGCCTCCGTATTGAACTTCGAGATCCTAAGCAAGCCACCGGTCGGCAGGCCCCAGGGACAACCCTGGCCTTTCTGGCCCATGCGGTTGCGCACCAGCTCTTCCCACCAGGAAGGGGCCGAACGTGTATTCAGCATTTCTACCAAAGCCTTTAAGGCAGACCGTCATGGAGTCCTGAAAAGCCTGCTTACGGTTGAGGTGGAATGGACCAGGGATGCCGATGGCCGCCGCACCTTACGTGAAATCCCGGGTTCGGAAAAAGAATGGCCCTGTGACCTGGCCCTCCTCGCCCTGGGCTTTACAGGGTCGGAACCCACCCTGGCAGATTCCCTGGGGCTGCAAATGGATTCCCGGTCGAACATACAGGCCTCTGAAAAAGACTACAAAACCAATATCCCCGGGGTGTTTGTGGCAGGGGACCAGCGAAGGGGCCAGTCCCTGATCGTCTGGGCAATCTCGGAAGGCCGGCAGGCCGCACACCACCTGGATGCCTATCTGATGGGCCGCTCCGGGCTTCCTTTAAAAGGGGAGGGCGACCTGCCCCGCATGGGGTAATCCCTGCCCTGCAATCGTCAAAAGGGCAGGGATTTCGTAGAACTTCTGTTTTTCAGTATCTTCTGGTTTCATTGATAGCACCATCACAAAACCATATGCCATGAAAAACAAGTCCTTCGCACTCTGGAGCCTGGTGTTCCTCATACTGGGAGCCTGTAAATCCGAACCAAAAAAACAGCAGGAATCCGAAGCCATGCCTGAACCCGAAGAACGGCCAGTGGTCCGTGTGGTGACCAAATCGATGGAATTCTTCGGCCCGGACACCATCCCTTCCGGCTGGAACACGTTTGTGTACGAAAACCAGTCCACAGAACCCCATTTTATACTGTTGGACAAATATCCGGAGGGAAAGCGGATTGAAAATGCAGAAAAAGAAGTGGGGCCGGCATTTCAGGAAGGTATGGATCTTATCATGGAAGGCAAAATGGAGGAAGCCATGGAAGCCTTTGGGAAATTGCCTGAATGGTTTTCACAGGTGGTTTTCACAGGCGGTACCGGTCTGGTCTCTGCGAATAAAACTGCTGTGACCACCGTAAATCTGGAACCCGGCTATTACGTGATGGAATGCTATGTACGCATGCCAGACGGGACGTTTCACAATATGATGGGGATGGCGAAAGAACTGATCGTAACAGAAGAAGACAGCGGGTTATCTCCACCTGAAGCGGATATCGATATCAATATCTGGACTCGTGGCGGCATCGGCTGGAATGGACAGCCCAAAGCCGGCAAAACCATTTTCAGGGTGTCTTACGGAGATCAGATCGTGCACGAAAATTTTGTAGGCCACGATGTAAACCTGGCCCGTA
>JAWWDW010000047.1:0-8605 GCA_033719735.1 Robiginitalea sp.
AAAATAGGTTTGATGGGTTCCTCCGAATCTGAATTGTACGTTCCGCTAAAGGGGTTTCCATTATCGGCCTTTCCACTGAGGTTAAAGGAAATATCGATGATCTCCCCGGCATCGTTCCGCACGGTCGTATAGGAGAAGTCGACCCCGTCCCCGGCCAGTTTTTTCTTGAGCTCCACCAGCTCTTCATCTGTGGTCTCCTTGTCGATGGTGACCTCGATGGTTTTTTCACCGGGGAGGATCAGCTCTCCTACGGGACCCGCCTGGGGGATATACACGGGTTCCCGGTTAAATGCCATCAGGAAAGCCGCCAGCACGGGCAGGATGAGCAGGTACTTCACAAGGTGAATGGTTTTGGATTGATTTTGTTGCAACATGACGATTCGTTTTTTGATTAATGAACTATTGAATGAGTTGACCAGTGCCGGGGTCACCGTATTTCCGGACACTTTTAAGAGGGTATACTGGTACTCCCTTACACACGGGAGTTTTCTGACGGCCTGTGCATCAGCCAGGTATTCCAGGTTCTGCTGCATGCTTTTCTGGTACCACCAGGCAAGGGGGTTCATCCACAGCAGGATGGCGGTGATGCGCCCCAGCAGCACGTCCAGGGAGTGGAGCTGTCGGGCGTGGGCTTTTTCGTGTTCCAGGACCTGTTGTAGCTCTGCTTCATCGTGGACCTTGGGGTTGTAAAATACATATCGGAAAAAGGAAAAGGGGGCCTGGATCCGGTCTGTGGGGACCAGGGTAACCCCGTCTTCCCGCTTCGCATCCGGGTTTCGCATCAATTCCAGAAGGCTCCAGAGCTGTTTCCCGACCATCCCTGTAAAAAAGAGGGCGCCCAGAAGGTAAACGGCCCAAAGCAGGACGTCCCATGCCGGGGTGGCCCCGGGGTTGGCAGGCCCCAGGTTAGGGGCCGCCTGTGCACGAACCAGTTCCACGGGGATGGCCACTTCCTCCGGGATGCTCACCAGGGGGAGGAGCAGGGCAGCCCCGATCCCAGAGAGCAGGAAGTACCGGTTCAGTTTAAAGAAGGTTTCATTCCTGAGCAGCAGCTGATAGGTCAGCAGGAAGAGGGCCAGGATGGCAGAGGCTTTGATCAGGTAGGTTTCCATTGCTTCCTATTTTTTCTTCTTCTCAATCAGTTCCAGGATTTCCCGGAGTTCCTCGGCCGAGATCTTTTCCTCTTTGGCAAAGAAGGACACCAGGCTTTTATAGCTGTGGTCAAAGTAGTCGGCAATGGTCTCGCCTATAAACTCTTTCCGGTAGGCCTCGCGGCTGACCAGGGGGTAGTACCGGTGGGTGTTCCCGAAGGCCTCATGGCCTACAAACCCTTTTTCCTCCAGGTTGCGCACCATGGTGGAGAGGGTGTTGTAATGGGGTTTGGGTTTGGAAGGAAAGGCCTCCAGCAGCTCTTTGACAAACGCTTTTTCGAGCTTCCAGAGCAGCTTCATCACTTCTTCCTCCCTGTTGGTAAGACGTTGCATGGAATTGATTTTGGGACAAACATAGTACTATTAAATTAGTTATACAACTATAAAAATAGTTAAAAAACTATAAAAATAGTTACAAAGGATGATGACATATGGGGGTTGCTTGTACTATATTTACGGGCTTTAAGGGATACAAAAATGCTGGATATCGCATATGCCATCGCGGGTTTGTCCCTGCTGATCCTGGGGGGGAACTTTCTTTTAAAAGGGTCCGTAGATGTTTCCTTACGGCTTTCGATCCCGAAAATCGTGGTTGGGATGACGGTGGTGTCCTTTGTGACTTCAGCCCCCGAACTCATCGTAAGCCTGGATTCGGCCCTGCGGGGCTATCCGGACCTTGCCCTGAGCAATGTGGTGGGATCGAACATCGCCAACCTGGGCCTGGTGCTTGGTCTGGCGCTTTTGTTGGGTCAAATGGATGTCCGCAGGAGTTTCTATGTCACGGATTGGCCCGTAATGATGGCGGCCTCCCTGCTTTTCTTTGTTTTTGTATACGGGGACCTGGTCCTTGGCCGAACGGAAGGGGTTGTGATGATCGCCACCCTTTTTCTCTTCCTGTTGTATCTGCTGCGGTTTCAGAAACCAGCGATAGAGGAGGCCCTTCCCGAAGTATTCGAAACGCTGCCCCTTTATAAAACCGTGTTCTACCTGGGAGCTGGTGGCATCGCCCTGTGGGGTGGGTCCGAACTTCTCATTACCGGGGCTATCGGCCTTGCGAACCTCTTTCACGTGAGTGAGCGCTTTATCGGGATTACCGTGGTCTCTGTAGGGACCAGCATCCCCGAACTGGCTGCCTCGGTCATCGCCATGTTGAAGAAGGAACGGGCCATTTCGGTCGGAAACCTGATCGGTTCAAATATTTTTAACCTGCTGGCCGTACTGGGGATAACTGCCGTGGTCCAGCCAATCGAGATCCTGGACCCCCGCCTGATCGAACACGATATCTTCTGGCTGCTTGGGATTTCATTTTTGCTCCTTCCCCTGGTGTTTTTTCCAAAGCAAAAGCGCCTCGACTGGAAGGACGGGCTGATCCTGCTGGTCGTCTACGGCTTTTTCCTGTTTTTCACCTATTGACAAAATAAAACCGCCGGATTCCCAGGGGCAATCCAGCGGTCTTTGAATGTGTAGTACACTGAAGGCTTAGGCCTCCACTTCAATGTTGGCGCTTTGGACGGTCTTGATGATCCGGCCTGCCACCCGGTACGGGTCTGCATTGGAGGCAGGACGCCGGTCTTCCAGCCAGCCTTTCCAACCTTTCTCCACGGTGAGGATCGGGATCCGGATGGAGGCTCCCCTGTCGGAGATGCCGTAGCTGAATTCGTGGATGGACTGGGTCTCATGCAGCCCGGTAAGGCGCTCGTCGTTGAATTCCCCGTACACTTCAATGTGCTCTTCGGTAACGGGACGGAAGGCCTCGCATACCTTCTCGTAGATCTCCCTGGAGCCGCAGGTCCGCAGCAGGGTGTTTGAGAAGTTTGCGTGCATCCCACTTCCGTTCCAGTCTCCTTTGACCGGTTTTGGGTGGTATTCAATATAGTAGCCGTAATCTTCGGTAAGGCGGTCCAGCAAGTACCGGGCTACCCAAACCTGGTCCCCGGCATTTTTGGCGCCTTTGGCAAAGATCTGGAATTCCCACTGGCCACAGGCCACCTCCTGGTTGATCCCCTCAAAGTTCAGGCCGGCCTGCAGGCAATAGTCCGCATGCCGTTCCACCAGTTCGCGTCCGTGGGTATTGCGGCCGCCTACGGAGCAGTAATACAATCCCTGCGGTCCCGGGTATCCCCCGATGGGGAATCCGAGCGGCAGCTGGGTATGGGTGTCCATGATGAAGTATTCCTGTTCGAAACCGAACCAGAAATCCTCGTCGGCATCCTCGTCTATCATCGCCCTGGAATTGGTCACATGGGGGGTGCTGTCCGGGTTCAGTACTTCGGTCATGACCAGGTAACCGTTCTCGCGGGCCGGGTCCGGGAAGATTGCCACTGGTTTCAGCAAAAGGTCCGAGGAGCCCCCTTCGGCCTGCTGCGTGGAGCTTCCGTCAAAAGACCAGATCGGGCAATCTTCCAGCTTCCCGCTGAAATCCGATTCGATCTTTGTCTTGCTTCTGAGGTTCGCGGTCGGATGGTACCCATCCAACCAGATATACTCTAACTTCGCTTTATTCATGCTGTAGGGTTTAAAGAAATTTAAATTTAACGATCGTCAAAAATAGTACTTTTTAGCAGGTGTCCTTAAAAACACAGGGGGTAATTATTAAAAAAATCGATGAAATTATCAACACCCCCTATATTTTGCAGGGGCCTTGCAAAAATTCTGATTTTTAATGATAATTTTGCGGATTACATAAAACCCAGTGATAACCCTCGTATAATCCTACCCTTATGAATACCCAGCGAATCCAGGCCCTGCAGGCAGATGAGCCTTATTTCAAATCCCCTTCTGAACCTTCCAGCAAACGTTCCGCGCGCTTCGGGCAGCGCGTCTTCAACGAGGACCGCATGCAGCAATTCCTTACCCGGGAGGCGTATGACAGCGTCAAGGCCGCGATTTTTTCGGGGACCAAGATCGACCGCAAGATCGCCAACCAGGTGGCTGAGGCCATGAAGGCCTGGGCCATGGGCATGGGCGCCACCCACTATACCCACTGGTTCCAGCCCCTCACGGGGGCGACCGCCGAAAAACACGATGCCTTCTTCGACCTGCTGCCCGACGGGCGGGCCATCGAAAAGTTCGGGGGAGGCCAGCTGGTACAGCAGGAGCCGGATGCCTCCAGTTTTCCAAGCGGCGGCATCCGCAACACCTTTGAAGCGAGGGGGTATACCGCCTGGGACCCGACCTCCCCGGCTTTTATCTACGGCACCACGCTCTGCATCCCCACGATCTTTGTCTCTTACACGGGGGAGGCCCTGGACAACAAGGCCCCCCTGCTGCGGGCCCTGCATGTGGTGGACGAGGCGGCAACTGCCGTGGCCCGCTACTTCGACAAAAACGTCAATAAGGTCATCGCCACCCTGGGGTGGGAACAGGAATATTTCCTGGTAGACAAGGCCCTTTCCAAAACCCGCCCGGACCTGACCCTTGCCGGCCGTACCCTGGTAGGGCAGGCGGCAGCCAAAGGCCAACAACTGGACGACCATTACTTCGGGGTAATCCCAGCCCGTGCCTTCCGCTTTATGCGGGACCTGGAAGAGGAATGCATGTTGCTGGGCATCCCGGTAAAAACACGTCACAACGAGGTGGCCCCCAACCAGTTCGAACTGGCACCGGTCTTCGAAGAGGCCAACCTGGCCGTGGACCACAACCTGCTGCTGATGGACGTTATGGAAAAGGTGGCCGAACGCCACGGCGTCAAAGTCCTGTTCCACGAGAAGCCCTTTGCGGGCATCAACGGGTCCGGGAAACACAACAACTGGTCCCTCAGCACGGATACGGGCACCAACTTGCTCAGCCCCGGGTCCACCCCCATGAAAAACCTGCAGTTTTTAACGTTTTTCGTAAACACCATCAAGGCCGTGGACCGCTATGAGGCCCTGCTCAGGGCATCGATCGCCTCGGCCAGCAACGACCACCGCCTGGGGGCCAACGAAGCCCCCCCGGCCATCATTTCCATCTTTGTCGGGAAACAGCTTACCGGGGTGCTGGACGAACTCGAAGGGGTCTCCAGGGGAAAGCTGTCCCCCGAGGAAAAGACCGAACTGAAGCTGAACGTGGTGGGGAAGATCCCGGAAATCCTCCTGGACAATACCGACCGCAACCGTACCTCCCCATTTGCCTTTACGGGCAATAAATTCGAATTCCGGGCGGTGGGGTCCAAGGCCAATTGTGCCAAGCCGATGACGGTCCTCAATACCATCGTCGCCATGCAGTTGCGTGAGTTCAAAGAAGAGGTGGACGGCCTGATCAACGGGAAAAAACTCAAAAAGGACGAGGCCATCTTCAATGTGCTTCGGGAGTATATCAAGTCCAGCAAGCGGATCCGTTTTGACGGGGACGGTTACAGCGAGGCCTGGGAAAAGGAGGCGGCCCGGCGCAAGCTGAGCAACCACAAAAACACCCCGGCTGCCATGGAAGTGCTCACAAGAAAGGAGGTCCTGGACCTGTTCCGCAACACCGGGGTGATGACGGAGACCGAGGTGCGCGCCCGCCAGGAGGTGGAGCTGGAGACCTATGTGCTCAACCTTCAGATCGAAGGCAGGGTGCTGGGGGAACTCGTCTACAATTATATCATCCCCGCCGCCATTGGCTACCAGAATGACCTGCTCCAGAACATCGCCGGGCTGCGGGAGGTCTACGGGGCGGCCCACAAAAAAATGGGGGAAGCCCAGCTGGGCATCCTCGAAAAGCTGTCCGAACACCTGCAGGCCCTCCGAAGGAAGACGGATGCCATGACCGAGGCCCGCAAAAAGGCCAACGCCCTGAAGGACATCCACAAAAAGGCGCGCGCGTACTGCGATGCGGTCCTTCCCTATTTTGAAGAGATCCGCTACCACAGCGACCGCCTGGAGCGCATGGTGGGCGATGACCACTGGCCCCTGGCCAAGTACCGGGAGTTGTTGTTTGTGAAGTAAGGAAGGGGAAGGGGGAGATTTTGGTTCCCCATCCCGAGGATTCTCTTATTTTTGTCCCAAACCATCCACCATGGGCTCCAACGCATCCGACCGCTACCAGAAACGCGGGGTTTCCGCAACCAAGGACGACGTCCACAAGGCGATTGAGAACATAGACAAGGGATTGTTCCCGAAGGCCTTCTGCAAAATCGTCCCGGACTACCTTACCGGGGACCCGGAGTACTGCCTGGTGATGCATGCCGATGGGGCGGGGACCAAGTCTTCCCTGGCCTATATGTACTGGAAGGAAACCGGGGACCTCTCCGTTTGGAAGGGCATCGCCCAGGACGCCCTGGTGATGAACCTGGACGACCTGCTTTGCGTGGGGATCACCGATGAGATCCTGCTCAGCTCCACCATCGGGCGGAACGCCAACAAGATCCCCGGGGAAGTCATTTCGGCCATCATTCAGGGGACGGAAGAACTCATCGAAGACCTGGCGAGGTGGGGGGTCCGTATCCGCAGCACCGGGGGGGAGACCGCCGATGTGGGGGACCTGGTGCGGACCATCATCGTGGATTCCACCGTCACGGCTCGCATCCGGAGGGACCAGGTGATCGACAATGCCCGCATACAGGCCGGGGACGTGATCGTGGGGCTTGCTTCCTACGGGAAGGCCACCTACGAAAAACAGTACAACGGGGGGATGGGTAGCAACGGGCTTACCTCTGCCCGCCATGATGTGTTCGGAAAGGACCTCGCCACCCGATACCCGGAGAGCTTTGACCCGGAAGTCCCCGGGGAACTCGTGTACTCCGGGGGTAAAGGCCTGACGGACCCGGTTCCCGGAACGCCCCTGGATGCTGGCAAACTCGTACTTTCCCCAACCCGGACCTACGCGCCGGTCATCCGCAAGGTCCTGGAGTCCCATGGGCCCGGCCGGATCCATGGTATGGTACACTGCAGCGGGGGTGCCCAGACCAAGATCCTGCATTTTGTCGAAAACCTCCACGTCGTAAAAGACAACCTCCTGCCCGTACCCCCCTTGTTCGAGCTGATCCAGCAGGAATCCGGCACGGGCTGGAAGGAGATGTTCCAGGTCTTTAACTGCGGGCATCGCATGGAGCTCTATGTGCCGGAATCCCTGGCGGCAGACCTCATTGCCATTGCCCAATCCTTCCAGATAGAGGCGCAGGTCATCGGCAGGGTGGAAGCCGCAGAAGCAAAAAAACTCACCATCGAAAGTCCCTACGGTACGTTTACCTATTAAAAATACGATTTGTCCCATCCCGACGTTTTATATGGTACAAGCTTGTAGCACATAATTACGACCCATGGAACGAAAAGCCTTTTTGCGGTCCCTCGGAGCCGGGGCTGCCTTTGCCCTTACTTTCCCCTGCCTTCAGGGATGCTCCAGTGACGGAGACTCGGAACCACAGGAAGAGGTGCCCACAGGGGTAGACTTCACCATTGACCTGAGCGGCCCGGACGGGGCGGACCTCGCCGAGAACGGGGATTTTATCATCCGCAACGAGGTGGTGGTGGCCCGCAACCTGGAGGGACGTTTCGTGGCCGCCAGCCGTATTTGCAGCCACCAGCAGAACCCGGGGGTGAGCTTTGTGCCTGAACAGGGGGGGATTTTTGAGTGCTATGTGCACGGGTCTCAGTTTTCCCAGGACGGCACCCCGCTGAATACCATTACCCAGAACCCACTGAAAATCTTCAGGACCTCCCTGGACGGGGACCTGTTGCGGGTTTACGAATAGCCGGCCTCCTTATTTTCCATCCCATACCCTGTCCCTGAGGGCTTGCCAGCCGCCTGGGGATCCCTCCATTGCGACTGCATCACAGGTGTCGGCCCCGCTGGAATTGACCTATAAAAATCGTACCTTCGCGGGGAACTTATAGGCGTATGCTTGAAAAACTCAACATCGTAAAACAGCGTTTTGACGAGGTCTCCGACCTGATCATCCAGCCGGATATCATCTCGGACCAGAAACGGTACATCCAGCTCAACAAGGAGTACAAGGACCTCAAGGAGATCATGGAGAAGCGGGAGCGGTACATCGAATTGCAGGACCGCATCCAGGAGGCCGAGGAATTGATCTCCGACGGCAGTGACCCGGAGATGACCGAGATGGCCAAAATGCAGCTGGAGGAAGCCCAGGGGGCCCTGCCAGCCCTGGAGGAGGAAATAAAAATGCTGCTGATCCCCAAGGACCCGGAAGATGCCAAGGATGTGGTCATGGAGATCCGGGCCGGTACCGGGGGCGACGAGGCCAGCATCTTTGCCGGCGACCTGTACCGGATGTATACCAAGTACTGCGAATCCAAAGGCTGGAAAACGCACCTGCTGGACTTCAGCGAAGGCACCAGCGGTGGGTTCAAGGAAATCCAGTTTGAAGTCTCCGGGGAAGACGTGTATGGCACCCTGAAATTTGAAGCCGGGGTACACCGCGTACAGCGCGTCCCCCAAACCGAAACCCAGGGCCGGGTGCATACCAGCGCCGCCACGGTCATGGTGCTCCCGGAAGCCGAGGATTTCGAGGTCCACATCGACCCCAAGGA